>CAYNIH010000059.1:0-12312 GCA_964397115.1 uncultured Roseivirgaceae bacterium
GTTGTACGTGATTGAGCGCGGCAAGCGCACGTTCGACTGGTCGGCCAACCAGTTGGCCACGGTGATCTACAACTTTTTAAAACAAACCAGGCGCGAGCGCATTATGCAGCGCAACAACGTAGAGAACAACTCGGCTGTGTTCGACTGGCAGAACCTGATTTACCATTACAAGCAGGCGTACGGCCTGGCGCTGGCGGAGAAGGGGTGAGCCCCGGGTTGTGCAAAATGCCGCTTAGCGGTTTGTTGGTTGCTTCTGTTTTATTATCCGCCACAGCAACAGAGCAAATAGTCCGGTGAGGATCGCAAAGTATTTCTCTGTGTTTGTTTTTGCCAGACTGTTTCCTACCGTATTAAGAACAAACAGTGCAAAGAAAATCCATAAAATGACGTGTATTGCCCGGGCTGAAAATCTGAATTTTACAAACGATCCTTTCATCAGCAAAACCCAGCCTAAAAATGCATTGATCAGTATGGAAATGGTTTCGAAAACATACATTTCGCTGTCGGTGGTAAGCCTGCCACCCCAGGCAATGGTGTAGGGAATTATCTTTAGGATAATGCCGAGGTGGAACAGGATCACCAAAAAAAGCAGCGCGATGAGTATTTTTAATGGGTGCGTTTTAGTCATATTCCACAGTTTAAATAATTAATATTTTCTGCATATTATCGTGTAAGTGTGTTGGTAAAAAACAAATTTTTGCAAGCTCGCCTGCCGGTGGAGGTGTGCCGTTTGGGAGTAGTTTTAACTCTAAAAACGAATCACCTTCCGATGGACAGGCTATTTTAACAACAACTTACCCGAATAAGCCAGCAGCGGAAAGGCATACACGGCAATCATGGCATAGGCCATTATGGTGTAGCCTTTTGCCACCAACTCAATAAGGCCTACTTGTGCCAGCAGCAGGGCGGCCAGCAAAGCTGCAAACGAGATGAGTGCTTTGGTAACCTGCTCCAGGGATTTGCCTTTTTGTTTCGCCTCTTCATCAATGCGGCCGATAAAGCCGTGAATCATGCCGGTGGCGGTTTCAATCAGCGTCCAGCCTACCACCACGCTAAAGGCCGCCACAAACCCCGGATGAAAGGATTGTAGCATCACCAGCCACGGAACAGACGCCTCCAACACGGCTTTGTTGGGATAAAAGGCCATCAGCGCAAAGTAGGTAAGGAACCACGGTACCGTCATAAGCAGGCCGGAGATAATTCCGGCAAGCAGGCTTTGTTTGCGACTGGTGATGTTACGATACGTGAAAAACGAAGCGGGATAAACCGCCAGGTTATACCCCACGTACAGGATGCCCGTCCAAAGCAAAAGCCCCAGCGAAGGGGGTTCGCTTAAATAACGTGTGTTCCATTGCCTGAACACTTCGCTGATGGATGAACTTTTTTCTGCGAAGACGGCCATGAAGAAAACAGCATAGCAAAGGAACAACACTACGGTGCCGAGGGTTTCGAGCCGGGCAATGGTGTCATCGCCTTTGTAGTTGAGAAACCCGACAACCACAATAATGAGCGCCACACCAATCCAGGAAGAAAGGCCAAGCGTGGTGTTGAGGATCTCGCCAGCGGCCGAAGCCATCACGGCAATGATGAGGATGGCGAGCATGAGGTAAACGATTTCGTAAGCAATCCACCCTTTGCCGATCATTTTTTTTAGCAGCGATTTGTAATCAAAAACATTCCATTGCCGGCAGGCTTCAATAGACAGCGTGGAGATGAGGGTAAATCCGAGGAAGATGGCCATACCGCTTACCCAGCCGCCAGCACCAAATTTGCCGCCATATTCCACAATCTCCCGTCCGGTGGCATAGCCACCGCCAATCAGTACCGACTGGAGAATGATGCCTGGAAGGAAAATGCGTTTGAGGGTGAGCCGAAGATTACCTTTGTTCAACGGGATGCTGTTTGCCGTTAAGGTAAGTATAAATTTCTCCCGCCATTACTCCCCACCAGGCTCGGCAGCGGCCATCTCCCAGCCGACCATACATTTTTTGCGGGTGGCATGCCAGCGATAACCGCCCAGTATTCCGTCTTTGCGGATTACACGGTGACAGGGAATTAAGTAGGCAATGTGGTTGGCGCCAACAGCCAAGCCAACGGCCTGTAGCGCTTTCGGCTTATGAAGTTGTTCGGCAATGTGCTGGTAAGTGGTTACCGTACCCAGGGGAATTTTTAACAGCGCTTCCCATACCTTAACCTGAAAATTGGTGCCCTTAACAACCAGGTGCAGTTTTCGCTGCCTACCTGCCTCGTTGCGATGGAAAATGGTACGGACATACTTTCCCGTTACCTCCTGGTTGAGATGAATGACGGAATTATGCCAGAACTCTTTCATGCTGTCGAGTTCGTGCTGCCTTCCTTGTTCGGGTTGAATAAACGACAACCAGCATACACCTCTCTGGGTTATGCCAATCAGGCAAAGGCCGAAGGGAGTTTCGTGAAAGCCGTAATCAATGATCAGGCCGTTGCCATGGCTTTTGTATTCCTGTGGCGTTACCGCTTCCAGCGTGGTGAATAAGTCATAAATGCGCGACTGGCTTGAAAGCCCGGCTGCCTCGGCCGCTTCGGTGAGGTTCCGGGTTTCCTTTATTTTTTCTTTCAGGTAGGCGGCAGTAAGGTACTGCAAAAAGCGCTTGGGGCTGATGCCGGCCCACTCGCTGAACAGTCGCTGGAAATGAAACGGGCTGATGTGCACTCTATCGGCCACTTCACTCAGTTCGGGCTGGCGGTGAAAATTTTCCTGCAGGTACGTTATCGCCTGCTCTATCCGCTCGTAGTTAATGGTTTGCCGGGTCACCTTCATAAAGGTATTCGATTTTTGATGACCAAAAATGAGAAGGGAACAAAGCCGGTTCAACCCGAAACTTGCGGATTTCGTCCCTCATCCGCCAAACGGAATATCGCGATAATGTGTCCACCGGTTTCCGTTCCGTATCAATACGGTTATCCGGTCGCATACAAAATGCTGGTTGCCGTAGTTCAGCCCCTTCAGGTAGGGCCAGCATTTCAGGAAGTCGGCATCCGTAAGGTTTTTGGCTATGGAAATATGCGGAACGTAGTCGGCTGATTCTTTCACCAGGCTTTCAAATATTTCGCTGACGGCAAATTTGTTTACAATGTCCAGGTAAATTGACCGGTTGGAACCCTGACGGAACACACCGAAATCTTTAAGGAAAACATTAAAGGGCTGAAAGGCAGCAGCTTTCTCTTCAACGAAAACCATCAGGTCAGCGGTAAATTCATCTGCGTACCGGAACAGCGAAATGTGGGCTTTAGAATACCGGTCGGCAAACTTGTGGCCGATAAGATAATGGACATCGTCTTTTAGCACGGCAACATCGCTGCAGATGTGGGGCGGTGGAGCAAGGATGAATAACAGTTCGGGGTGCCCGGATTTTTTACCGCGCTGTTGACGGGTTTTTACGGGGTGGTGGGTGATGGCTGGTCGCATAGTTTTGTTCGTTATTATTGGTACGAACTTATTGCAACCTGCTGACAATATGTGTCAAACCGGTTTCGGATTAGTTTTCGGGAGTTCTTGCCGGTACAGGCGAGTCAACAAACGTAAAGCCACGGCCCTCGGATCCTTCATAAAAGTCAACTTCCTTCCCGATAAGGAAGAGGGTGTCTTTTCGGGCAACATAAACAGGAATGCCGCCAAGGGTATAAGCCAGGTCGGTATCCTTTTTCTTATCGAAACCGATGATCAGGGAAACGCCACATCCGCCACCGCGCACGCCCACGCGCAACCCGTAATCGGCAGGAATACCCTTTTTGTCCATAATCTTCCTGATTTCTTCGAGTGCTCTTGGCGATATGGTTATCGGTTTAAAATCGTGCATCTTTGTAGGCCACCGCAGGCGTGGCAAAAATATTTAAATTAAAACACTTTAAGGTCATAATGAATTGCCATGAATGCAGTTATTGAATTCGGAAAAATACTGATACCCGCTTCAGTTGTACTGTATGCGGCTTACCTGCTGGTGCGATCCTTTCTGGCAAAAGAAATTGAATTGAAAAAACTTGAAATCCGTGGCCGAAGCATCGAAACCGTGCTGCCGTTGCGCCTTCATGCCTATGAGCGCATGTGTCTTTTCCTGGAACGGATAAGTCCGCAGAACTTACTGGTGCGGGTAAATCCGGGTAGTATTCCGGCACGCGATTTTCAGCAGTTGCTGTTAAACGAAATCCGCAACGAGTACAACCATAATGTTTCCCAGCAGGTGTTTATGAGCGAGGCCGTTTGGGAGTTGGTGCGGAACGCAAAAGAAGATCTGGTGGTTACCATCAACGATGCGTCCACCGAAATGAATCCGGATTCCACCAGCCTTGATTTATCGAAGAAAATTTTTGAGCGGGTTATGGCCAAGCCCGACTCCATCGCGCATGCTTTGGCGCAACTGAAAGCCGAAATCCAACAAAGTTTTTGATATGAACCGGTTTTTTACTTCTTCGGTACTTCAGGCTTCCGCGCTGCACAACCGGTACGCGCGCATGGCGATGTTACTGGCAAAAATTACGGCCAAAATCAGCCATATCAACTGGCGGCAGGTAAATGGAGGAACCATGAGGCATGCGCTGAACGTGCTGGTGCGGATGGCCAGGGCGTACGTGCGCGGCCAATACCGTGTTATCCCGTGGAGAACAATGGTCACCCTGCTGGCTGCCCTTATTTATTTTCTTAACCCGCTGGATGTCGTTCCTGATTTTTTACCCGCCATTGGGCTTGGTGATGATTTTGCCGTGCTGATGTGGGTGTATCAGTCTCTGACGGAGGAAGTAAACCGGTTTCTTGCCTGGGAAAAAGCAACAGCATGAAAGATCCATGCACTGCGTGTACCCACAGAGAGGATAATAAAGCATGGATTTTCCAACTGACTTTAAACAACAAAATTATTAACAGATGAAAACAGCCCTTGTAGCTGGAGCCACCGGACTGATTGGCAGGCAACTGCTGGCCTTGCTGCAGGAAGACGCACACTACGCCCGCGTAAAAGTAATCAGCCGTAATCCGTTACCTGTTGCGCATGCCAAACTCGAAAACCTGGTAACTGATTTCGACCGGTTAAGCGAATTAGGTAGTCAACTGAAAGCTGATGAGGTATTCTGCTGCCTGGGTACCACCATCCGCCAGGCAGGTTCGCAGCGGGCATTCAGAAAAGTGGATTTTGAATACCCGCTTGAACTGGCGCGGCTGACAAAACAGGCTGGGGCACGTGCCTTCCTGCTCGTATCGGCACTGGGAGCGAATAAAAACTCACGCATCTTTTACAACCGGGTGAAAGGCGAAGTGGAAGAAGCGGTAGGCCAGGTGGGCTTTGAAACCCTGCATATCTTTCGGCCTTCGCTGTTGTTGGGGTCGCGCACCGAAAAACGCCCAGGCGAAGATGCTGCCAAAATTTTTTATTTCCTTTTCGGGTGGATGGTTCCGCTGAAATACAAAGCCATTGATTCGGCAAAAGTGGCGCGCGCCATGGTGCAGGTTGCCTCACAACAGCAAGCGGGTGTGTTTATTCATGAGTCCGGCCAATTGCAATCTTATTAACATGATAACCGTTATTCAGCGCGTTGCCACTGCTTCGGTGGAAATCAATAAACAGGTTACGGCTTCCATCGGCAGGGGATTACTTGTGCTTGTGGGAATTGAAGAGGCCGATACCCAGGAAGATGTAGAATGGCTGAGTGCAAAAATCGTTAACCTGCGGATTTTTGACGATACCCAAGGGGTGATGAACATCAGCGTAAAGGATGTGGACGGAGAGCTGCTCGTGGTCAGTCAGTTTACCCTGCATGCCAGCACAAAGAAAGGCAACCGCCCTTCCTACATCAAGGCGGCCAGGCCGGAGGTTGCCGTTCCGCTGTACGAAAAATTTGTGAAGGCCTTGGAAGTGCAACTGAGAAAACCCGTGTACACCGGCACGTTTGGTGCTGATATGAAGGTGGGTTTAGTTAATGACGGGCCTGTAACCATTATTATCGATACAAAAAACAAGGTATGAAGTCTATCTTTTTTCTAATTCTTTCTTTTCCGCTGGTGGCACAATACCCTTACGGGTTAAAGCCGGCTGGCCATAGCGCCTATCAGCAGGCGGTACAACAAAACCCCGACAACGAACTTATTAACCTGGAAAAATTTATTCCCGGCATTGTGCTGGATATCCGCTATGCCACCACGAATAATTTTACCGGAGAAAAAATTTACAACTTGGCTGCAGCCTATGCGCGCAGGCCGGTTGCTGAGGCGCTGAAGCGCGCACAGGTTGAGTTTTCACGACACGGTGTTGGCATAAAGATTTATGATGCCTACCGCCCGTACCGGGCCACGGTAAAATTTTATGAGGTGTACCGCGACACCACCTACGTGGCTTCGCCTTACAAAGGTTCGCGCCACAACCGCGGCTGCGCCATTGATATGACGCTGGTTGATTTGAAAACGGGCGAAGAGCTGAGCATGCCTACGGCTTACGATTCGTTCAGTAAAGATGCCTGGCCCTCCACGCCTGCGAACAATCCCATCGTGCGCGAGAACCGGCAGTTGCTCATCACCGTCATGGAAAAGCATGGCTTTAAAGTAAATGCCTCTGAGTGGTGGCACTTCGATTTCACCGGCTGGCAGCAATTTGATGTGCTGGATATTGCATTTGAAGAACTGGAGAGATAGGAATCTGATGCCAGCCACTGGTCGTTGTTGCTGATGGCGGGCCTTTGTAACTTTACCTGCAGTGGGGTAGCGGTAACCTGCTTCAGGATCAACCACCAGGTGTTTTAGGTACGGATAAACGAATGATCATGACGATACAACAAGCCCAGCAACAAGTTGATCAATGGATAAAAACCACGGGCGTGCGCTATTTCAATGAACTCACCAACATGGCGCTCCTTACCGAGGAGGTGGGCGAACTGGCCCGCATCATCGCCCGCAGGTATGGTGAACAATCAGAAAAAGAAACCGACAAGAATAAAGACCTGGGCGATGAAATGGCCGATGTGCTGTGGGTGTTGATCAGTCTGGCCAATCAAACCGGTGTAAATCTTACGGAGGCTTTTCAAAAAAACATGGAGAAGAAAACTTTACGTGATAAAAACCGCCACCATCAAAACCCCAAACTGCAATGAAGAAGATTAGTGTTGTTTTTGCCGCACTGGCCTTGCTGGCCGGTTGTAAGCCGCATCCGCAAGCGGACATGGTTGTACTGGGCAAAATCTGGACGGCCAACAATCCCCAGCCGTGGGCCGAAGGCATGGCCATCGTGGGCGACTCGATTGTTGCTACCGGAACAGCCAATGAAATTAAAAAGTGGATTGGCAGCGAAACGAAAACCATTCAGGCTTCACAAGGTCAGCTTATCGTGCCCGGGTTTATTGATTGCCACACGCACTTTGTTGACGGGGGCTTTGCCCTGGCTTCGGTGCAACTGCGCGATGCGCGAACTCCACAGGAGTTTATCCAGCGCATTGCCGACTTCGCCAAAACGCAACCCGCAGGAACCTGGATTTTAAATGGCGACTGGGATCATGAAAACTGGGGTGGTGAGTTGCCCACCCGCCAATGGATTGACAGCGTAACGCCTCATCACCCGGTGTGGATTAACCGCCTTGACGGGCACATGGGCCTTGCTAATACTGCTGCCCTGAAGGCAGCCGGCATCACCGATAAGGTAAGCGCTGTACCGGGAGGCACTATCGTTCGCGATAAACGCGGAAAACTCACCGGTATCTTTAAAGACAACGCCATGGGCATGCTGTATGCCCGTGTACCGCCCCCATCCGTTGAGCAGGAAGACCGGGCGTTGCAGGAGGCCATGAACTACGTGGCCGCCCGTGGGGTTACCTCAGCCCATAACATGAGCGGCTACATGAGTGTGTTTGAACGGGCACGGGTAGCCGGCACGATGAAAACGCGCATCTATGCCGGCATGAGCCTGGCAAACTGGAAAACGCTAAATGAAAAAGTGAAAGTTCAGGGCAGGGGCGACAAATGGTTGCGCATCGGGGTGCTTAAAGAATTTGTGGATGGATCACTGGGTTCGCACACGGCTGCATTTTTTGAACCTTTTTCGGATACACCAAATGATGCCGGTTTTTTTGTAATCAGTGAAGAGGAGTTGTACCGCAGAATCAAATCGGCCGACAGTGCCGGCCTGCAGGTAATGACTCACGCCATTGGCGATAAGGCCATTCAAACCTTACTGAATATTTATGAACGCGTGGCTAAAGAAAACGGAGCGCGCGACAGGCGATTTAGGGTGGAACATGCACAACACATTCACCCTAACGACATCCAGCGGTTTGCCAGCCTTAATGTGATACCGAGTATGCAGCCTTACCATGCCATTGACGATGGGCGGTGGGCCGAAAAAATTATTGGATATGAACGGTGTAAAACTACGTATGCCTTCCGGTCGTTACTGGATGCCCACACTAAATTGGTGTTTGGAAGTGATTGGTTCGTGGCGCCACCCACTCCGTTAGAAGGAATATATGCTGCGGTAACCCGCAGAACACTGGACGATAAAAATCCGGATGGCTGGGTACCCGAACAAAAAATTACGGTGGAAGAGGCGCTGAAAGCCTACACCGCCTGGGCTGCTTATGCCAGTTTTGAAGAAAACATCAAAGGCTCACTACAGCCCGGCAAACTGGCCGACTTTGTTCTTCTTGATAAAGACATTACGGCAATTGATCCGGTTGAAATCAAAAAGGTGCAGGTGTTGAAGACCGTAGTAGGGGGTAAGGTGGTGTTTGAAAAGTAAGCCGACTAACCGTCAGGCAATAATCCATCCATCCTTCACACGCGGAATAATTTTGTAGCGGTCGGTTGTCAGGCAAAATTCAAAATCCTTATGAATGTTGAGCTGGTTGAGACGCCTTACATGCGATGACTCGCTGAGAAAACTTTTCAGATCGGATTTTGCAACGTTGTATAAGTGCCGGGCAGCCAGCGGAGCATCGCAGTCGGGCCCGAGAAATTCTTTTAACTTTTCCACCACCGCCCCTGCAAACAGGGTGTCTTCCAGGTTGATGCGCCCTTTCCATCCGGCACACACAATCAGTACCGGATGTTCGCCCAACAGCAGGTAATTGGCAACGCTGGAGAGATTTAGAAAAGAACCGATAATAATTTCCCGGGCCTGACGAGATTTTTCAATGGCTTGTGTGCCGTTGGTAGTGGTGAAGGCGATTTTTTTCCCGGCAATACCCGGCTCCATGTATTCAAAGGGCGAGTTGCCTTTGTCGAAGCCATCCACCTTTTTACCATCCCGCTCTCCAGCGGTAATATACCCTGCGCCTGCTTTCTTACGGCATTCTTCCAGATCGCCCACCGGCAGTATGGCGGCCGCTCCGTGTGCCAGCGCAGTAACGATGGTGGAAGTGGCGCGCAAAACATCCACCACCACCACGGTGCGGTTGGTGACCTGGTACAAGTGCATCAGGTCGGGACTCAGGCATACGTCAATGGTTTTCATTGGCTGATCGTGCACTATTTGCTGATGAAAGGTAGTTTTGTTACTTCAGCTTTTAGCGAACGGCCGCGAACATCAATAAAAATTTCACTTCCAGGCGATGAAAGGTTGGTAGGTACATATCCTAACCCAATGCCAATACCTAACACAGGTGATTGCGTTCCGGATGTTACTTTTCCAATGGTGTTTCCGGCAGCGTCTTTGATTGAATAATTGTGCCGCGGAATGCCTTTGTCGATCATTTTGAAGCCAACCAGTTTCCGTGTAACACCCGCTTCTTTTTGTTTCATAAGGTTATCGCTGTTTACAAACGCCTTGGTGAATTTGGTAATCCAGCCCAGGCCGGCTTCGAGGGGCGAGGTGGTGTCGTCAATGTCATTTCCGTACAAACAAAAGCCCATTTCCAGTCGAAGGGTGTCGCGGGCGCCTAAACCGATAGGCTTGATGCCAAACTCTTTTCCTGCTTCGAAAATGGCATGCCATACTTTTTCAGCGTGGTTCTTATGCACGTAAACTTCAAAGCCTCCGGCACCGGTGTAGCCGGTATTCGACATGATGACATCGGGCACTCCGGCAAACTCGCCTATGGCAAAGTGATAGTAGCTGATGGCGCCCAGGTTGGTCGCGGTAAGTTTTTGTAATGTGCTTACCGCTTTCGGACCCTGTACGGCAAACAGGCAGATGGTTTCGGATATATTTTTCAGGTCTGCACCTGTTGTATTGTGCCGTACAATCCAGTTCCAGTCTTTTTCAATGTTGCCGGCATTAACGACCAGCAGGTAATCTTCGTCCTTGATTTTATACACGATCAGGTCGTCCACGATGCCACCGGTATCGTTGGGCAGACAGGAATACTGCGCCTGGCCGTTAACCAGTTTGGAAGCATCGTTGCTGGTTACATACTGAATGAGATCCAGGGCTTTCGGGCCTTTTACCGTAAACTCGCCCATGTGCGAAACATCAAAAATGCCTACGCCATTTCGCACGGCCATGTGTTCTTCAATATCAGACGAATAGCGTACCGGCATGTTAAAGCCGGCAAAGGGAACCATTTTGGCCCCGAGGCTAACGTGCAAATCGTTGAGCGGAATTTGTTTGCTGGTCATGTGAATGATGGTTAAAATAAGAAAAAGCCCTCCTGAACTGAAGCCCAGGAGGGCGGAGTCGCCCTTCCAGCACAATTTTCGAACTTATTTCTGGAAGATTTAAAGAGGTTGGCAAATATTGCTTGGTTAGTTTTGAATGCCCTATACAGCAAATTTAAATGTTGTGGTTGACGATTGGAGCCGAAAAATAAAAAAAGCCCTTAAATCATAAGATTTAAAGGCCGATGAGATTCGATGAACTCGTATTGTCGGGGTGAGAGGATTCGAACCTCCGACCTCTACGTCCCGAACGTAGCGCACTAGCCGGGCTGTGCTACACCCCGAAGAGGTGCAAAAGTAATGAGTTCGGACAATATTCTGAATTATCCCCCTTCATTTCAGTCTGACCCAAAAAAGCCTGAAGAAGGGTGTATCGTTCACTGCCTCTCCGTAAACAGTTACCGATTTCTCTTATCTTCGCGCCCGCATCCGCTATGGCGTTATACGAAAAATACCTTTATGTTAAAAAGTCAACCTTACCCAATGCCGGTAAGGGTCTTTTCACCAAAGTATTTATCCCGAAAGGCCAAAAGGTAGTTGAATACAAAGGCAAAATAACCACTTGGAAAGAAGTGGAAGATGTGGACGGCAAGAATGCCTACATTTTTTATGTGAAGCGCAACCACGTTATTGATGCCTGGAAAACCCTGCGTCACCTGGCCCGCTATGCCAACGATGCCCGCGGGTTAAGCCGGATTAAGGGCGTTACCAATAATTGCGATTACACTACCGAAGGGCTGAAAGCCTACATTGAATCAAAGAAGGATATTCCGGCCGGCTCTGAAATTCTGGTGGACTATGGACCCGACTATTGGAAAGTAATCCGTGAAAACCTGAAACTGGCCAAAAAGGAATTGAAGAGAAAAAAGAAAAAGGACAAAAATGCCAGACATTACAAGCGCAAAACAGCCAAGCGGGTTGATACCCACCTGCTATAGCGGTTACTTTCGCAGTAACAGTTCCCTTGCCCTTTCTCGCGCACCCGTAGCATAGTTGTCAAATCCAAGTCTTTCTGCTTCATCGGCATATGCCTGAAGAAGCCGGTAAGCGTGTTTGTTCACGTATATGGCATCGGTAAGCAGGTTGTACACCTGCAGCCGATCGGCCGGGTGCTCACTAAAGTAACGAGCAGCTGCCAGCATGCCATCTTCAAAAAATGGATTATGTGTTGCCAGCATCTGAAAGTATTGTTTTGCTTTTGTACTGTCGCCACGGTGTTCGCGGGCCAGGGCTTCATAAAGCAAGCGGTTTGCCTTGTCGGAGGGTGGCGCCTGGGCATTAACCTTTTCAAACCGGTAACCGGAGTAACTCACCTCGAGGAGCCATTCGGCATCACTGATTTTTTGCAGCAGTTGCCTGTCGGACGTCCATTGCCGGGCAAGCGCGATGTATTTTTTGGAAGCGGGCAGCCGGCCAACGTGTAATTGCCGCTGGCTCATCTCGTAACAGGCTAATGCGCGGTACTCAGGATCGGCAAAACGGTTTACCAGTTGGTTAAAGAGCAGGGTATCGCGTGAAGTGATGCGGTAGCGGAAAAACTGATACCGTTCAAGGTCGCTTAGCGAGGCCAGTGCAGAAACAGGTACGGACAATATTTTTTGAAGTTGCATCCCGACTTCACGAACGGATGAATCGGGATGATTGAGCAGCATTTGGCCAGCGTCTAGCGCCTCCCGGGAAAAACCGGCTTCGGCCAGCGCAATGGC
>CAYNIH010000060.1:0-12306 GCA_964397115.1 uncultured Roseivirgaceae bacterium
ATAGCGGTCTTCCGAAACAATTTCAGGCAAAAACGCATCATAAAAAACCAAACTTCCCGAGTACCCTATGCTGGCCATCACCGAACAAAGCAGGCCCCACCACAACGTTTCGATTCCGTTAAAGAAGTACAAACCCATACACGAAAAACTGCCAATAAATACAAACAGCTTCATGAACTGCTTTTTCCGGCCAGTATAATCCGAAACTCCGCTAAGCAGAGGAAGAATGGCGGCAACTATCAAAAAGGAAAACGACAGCGCATAAGAATACAATACCGAATTTTTAATGGTAAAGCCGAGGAAGGGTATATCCTCGCTGCCTGTATCGGTTACGGCTACAGCCTTATAGTACACCGGAAAGATGGCCGAGGTGATAACCAGCGAATACACCGAGTTTGCCCAGTCGTACATGCACCAGGCCCGTACCGTTTTCGGGTTATTAAGGGTAACGACCGTAGGGACAGGTTCCATAAGAAAAAGCCCCGGCCCGCTTGGCGAACGGGACGGGGCAAGTCAGACTACGAAAAAACGATTTTAGTTCTCAACCCGCTTTTGCAACGTTGAGTAGAGCAGCAACCTCGCATTTGCCTTACGGAGCTCTGTTTCCACGTCCGCGATAATGCCGCGCTTTGCTTCACTGTCAACCTTCATGGATACGGTAAGCTGGTCGCGCTCAAATTCATTAAGCTTGGCCTTTTCGGAATTGACCCATTGAATGACATCTTTGGGTTCAATAAAAACATCATTCACCTGAATTTTAGGTTCCTTACCCCACTGATCTGTTTTCTTTGGCTCACCAATGTACATATAGGCTACCAGCGATTTACGCGCCAGCTTTTTCAACTGGGTGGCTTCGGGCAACTGTTGCTTTACATTGATGGAGGTTTCACGCATCTGCGTGGTTACCATGAAGAAGAACAACAACATGAACACCACATCGGGCATGGATGAGGTAGGAATCTCCTGCTTAACGGCAGCCTTCTTTTTGAATTTCGACATGTTACTTCCCTCCTATTTTGGTTGGTTCAGCAATGGATAGCGCCATGGGTATCTCTACAGAGCCATCCGGCCTCTTTTTACGACCCAAATCATACAATCTCCTGTTTTCCGGATCATTCAAATCCGATGACAAGTCAAGCCACTTCTTTACCGTTACCCCTGCGTTATCGGCATAAATCTGATAATACGCTGCCTGAATGGCATCGAGAATCTCAATAAATTTCTTATGGCTTGTTCCACGGTCAGTTTTGTACGAAACAATGGCCTTCTCGGGGTTATCCGATGAATTGGGGTCAGCACCATAGTTCAATACAAACTTCTTGATCATATCGGTAAGCTCTTCAGGCGAACCCGTGAAAGGATTTCCCTCAACCAACACGTTATCAAAGGAGTTGACCTGAATCTTAAACAGGTTGCGTTCCTGGATCTTTACATCCATATCGGGAGGCATGGCTTCAGGCGGAGGAGGCAACTGAATGCTCAATCCCTTATCGTTGGCTACTGTGGTAGTTACCAGAAAGAACACCAAAAGCAGGAAGGCGATATCGGCCATCGAAGCGTTGGGAATATCGGGTACCGGGCGGGGCATTATTTTAGTGCTTTATTGATTTCTGAATAGATAAGGCCGATAACGGCAATACCAGAAATTAGGTAAAACATCGTTAAACCGGCACCTACCAATTTTGATGTATTTTCAGTAATACCTTTTGCGGCCTGAACGGTGGAGACTTCCGAGCCTGACAGGGCATAGGAAATCACAAACAGAACAACCATGCCAGCCAACGCCATAAGGGGCTTCTTCAACTCTCCCGGTGATTTAACCGAACTGAGGAGAGGCAATACCACCGATGCAACAACGGCAACTCCAAACAGTGCATAAGCGGCATACAAGCCGGCATCAACATTAAACAAGGCGGCAACAACCAGTATAATTGAAACCACAATGATAATTAGACCTCTCATGGGTTATTATTTTTGAGATACCAGCTTATGCTTAACCAGGATATCCACTAGTGAAATGGAAGCGTCTTCCATGCTGTTTACCAGTGAATCGATTTTTGATACCAGGTAGTTATAAAATACCTGAAGTACCATACCTACAATAAGACCACCCACTGTTGTGGTTAAGGCTACTTTCATACCACCTGCCACGATGTTCGGAGAGATGTCACCGGCAGCTTCAATATCGGAGAATGCCTGCACCATACCCACAACCGTTCCAAAGAATCCAAGCATGGGTCCCAGCGCGATAAACAAACTAATCCATATTAAGCCGCGTTCCAGTTTGCCCATTTCAACACCGCCATAGGATACGATGGACTTTTCAACCATATCAATGCCTTCGCTGTAACGCATAAGACCTTGCGTAAAAATTGAGGCAACCGGTCCGCGGGTATTGCGGGTAACGTCCAGCGCTGCGCTAACTCCCCCCTTGGCAAGGGCATCTTCAATCTGGCCAAGTAATTTCTTAGTATTGGTGGTGGCCAGGTTCAGGGTAAGAATCCGCTCGATGCTGAACGCAAGCCCCAAGATAAGGCAGATCAATATCGGAGTCATAAACTCGACACCTCCTTCAATAAATTTCTCTTTCAAAACCTGGTGGAAAGATGACTGATCGGCTGCAACAGCCTCTTCGGTAGCAGGTTCAGATTGTGGAAGATCAGCCGACTGGGCATAAACAGCAGAGGACGCCAGCACCCCTGCAAAAGCTAACATAGCAAGTAGTTTTTTCATAGTTTGAGGTTTAAGTAAATCCTTGAAGAGGCCAAAATTAAAGGTTTTGTGGATTTAACGATATTTTTTAAAAAATTTTTCTACCGATGGCTTCTACCTTATTCTATATAGGGCATAATGCTTTCAACCAAATAAAGACACGGCCGTCATTGATTAAATAGTCTGCCAGAAGTTCTAATAAATTAACCCTGTGGCGGTAATATAAGCGTTACAGTTGGGAAGCCTCTTAATATTTAATTTATTTGCGGCCTATTCTCCGGAGAGGTGTCCGAGTGGTTGAAGGAGCACGCCTGGAAAGTGTGTATACCGGAAACGGTATCGCGGGTTCGAATCCCGCCCTCTCCGCCATACCGGATATTATTCCGGGGCGGTTAATTCGCCTGCAAGGTCTTTCTGGATAAGTTGCCTGGCAACTGATGGATCGTATTGGCCAAGTAAAATCATAATTTTGGTCACTGCAGCCTCTGTCGTCATATCAGCACCACCTACCACCCCCGCTTGGATCAGGTCACGACTGGTGGCATAACGCCCCTGAAGCACCGTTCCTCCGGGGCATTGCGAAACGTTAAGCACCAGAACACCCCTGCGGATAGCTTCCCGTAACCCGTCAATCACCCACGAAGCAGTAGGGGCATTTCCCGATCCGTAGGTTTCTAGAATTACAGCTTTTAACCCATTAATGCTCATTACCGATTCAAAGACGATTTGAGAAATTCCGGGAAACAATTTCAGGATTGCCACCCGGGTTTCGAACCGGCTATGCAGGATTAGGGGTTTATCAGACGGCTTGCGGATAGCCGCAAAATCGTAATTAATTTTTACGCCCGCTTTGGCCAATACCGGGTAATTTCCTGAGTCGAAGGCATCAAATTGCATGCTCTCAACCTTTTTTGAGCGGTTGCCGCGAAGCAATTCGTAATCGAAATAAATGCATACCTCGGGCACCACCGCCTGTCCGTTGTGTTTTGCCGAGGCGATCTCCAAAGCTGTGATTAGATTTTCACGCGCATCTGAGCGGGGCTCGCTGATGGGCAACTGGGCACCGGTTAATACCACCGGCTTCGAAAGGTTTTCAAGCATAAAACTGAGGGCCGAAGCGGTGTAGGCCATTGTATCCGTTCCATGCAAAATCACAAAGCCGTCATGCAATTCGTATTCATTATAAATCAACCGGGCGATTACCTGCCAATGCTCGGGCTGCACGTTTGAAGAATCAATCGGGGTTTCAAACGAAAAAACCGAAAAGGCTAACCCCAGGTTTTTTATGGTAGGCAGGTGCTCAAGTATGGAGGCGAAATCGAATGGAATCAGTGTTCCGTCTTTATCGTGCGACATACCAAAGGTACCTCCTGTGTAAATAATCAGCAGGCGTGCCCTCGGGGCGCTCGTGCTTTCCAGGTCAACGCGTTTCAGGTTCATTATTAAAAAATAGGTTCAGTGCATTTTTGGAAGTCTTCTGCATCACGCTTTCAAGCGGGAGTCCGCATAAACCCGCAATTTTTTCAGCTACATAAACAAGGTAAGCGGGCTCATTTCGATTGCCGCGGTACGGAACCGGGGCAAGGTAAGGGCTATCGGTTTCCAAGACAATACGGTCAAGACCGATTAGTGGTAAAACGTTGTCAAGGCCACCGTTTTTGAAGGTTGCCACTCCGCCAATACCCAGGTAAAAATTCAGGCTTGTGATTCGTTGGGCCTGTTCTGCATTTCCTGTAAAGCAGTGGAAAACCCCGGTAAGTTTTCCATCCTGCAGTTGCTCAATCATGTTAATTGTTTCATCCAGTGTTTCGCGGCAATGGATAACTACCGGAAGGTTGTGCAGGCGGGCCAGGTTTACCTGAATGCGGAACGCTTCCTGTTGTTGTTCCCAGTAGGTTTTATCCCAGTACAGGTCTGTTCCAATTTCGCCTACGGCAACAAACCTTCGTCTGGATAGCCAGGTTTCAACTTCATACAACTGGCGTTGAACATCCTGTTTTACCGAGCACGGATGAATCACCATCATGGCCCGACAGGTATCGGGATACGCCTCTTCTACCTGCAGCATGGCCTCGACAGAAGTCGCATCAATATTCGGCATCAGAATTTTCCGCACCTGGTTTTGTTTTGCCCGCTCCAGCATTGCCTGCCGATCGGCCCTAAACTCATCCAGGTAAATATGGGCGTGGGTATCAACCCAGTAATTCATGCCGCAAATATCGGGTAATTTAAATCAACCGTTACGACCTCACCTTCGTGCATTGCTCCCGTGCTATGGCGGTTAGGTTTTATCGAAGCAATTCTTCTAAAGCAGAAGTTAACCGGGTGTTGTTGACAGGTGTTACCGGAAACCCCGATACAGATTTAACTTTTTCAAGGGCTTCCGTAAGGGAAAATTCATTTTGATTTACCGAAAAGGCGTAACCCTTCTGCCTAACCCTATCGGCTAAATACACCTGTTCGGTTTGTCCGGGTGTGGGAATGAGGATGGCCTTTTTGCCGAGCCTGGCCAAATCCATAATGGTGCTGTAACCTGAGCGTGCCACTACTACCGATGCCTGGCAAAGCTCCCTGTTCAGGTCATTTGTCGGCATGAAGTCCATCACGGTTAATCCGTGCTGGGTGCTTATACCATCTTCATTTATTACCCCGCGCACCAGCAGGCATGTTAATCCGCAAGCCGGCAGTTGGCTGATGAGTATTTTTTCCAGGAAGGAACGCTGAGGTTCGGGGCCCGAAAGCACAGCAACAAGGTCGTACCCGCTGTTGGCTTGATCGGGTATCCTTTCAAACCGAGAAAGCGGACCGATAAACCGGAGGCCGGGCAATTTAACCTGATGGGAAAGGGAGCCGGACAACGGTGAGCCTTCGGTATCGGGTACCCAGATGTAATTGAATTTGCGAAGCAACCTTTTGTGAAAAAAATTTACTGCCCGGGCCAGCCCTTGCGTACCGGTTGGTGCAAGCAGGTTTACCTGATGGATGATGATGGCCGAAGGAACTTTATGCGACCATACCCCGTAGCGGTTATCAGAAATAACCGCATCAATCTCTTCCTCTTCTACCAGCCGGTTAGTCTGGTTATGTTCCTTCTTTATTGCCCTAAGGAATTTTGGTAATTGTCGCGCGAGGGTAAAAGCAAGAGTACTGCCTGTGCTGTAAACAGGCCGATACCCGGCAAGTTCATAACTCGGAAGTTCCGGAAATTCCTTACGGAGCAGTTGCAGTGCATCCCCATCGCTGGCAATAAAAACGTGGTGGCCTTCCTTCAGCAGGAAACGGATTACGGGTATGCACCGTGTTGCATGACCAAGCCCCCAGTTAAGCGGGGCAACCAGTACGCGGCTTGAAGGAACCGTCATATTAATCGCTTAAACGTGTAACCCTGGCTCAGGCAGGATTCAATGAACCGCGGAAGAGTAAACAACAAATTCTTTTCCGCTTTCAGGCTGTCGTGAAAAACCACAATGGAACCACTTCGTACTGCCCGCAACGACTGACGAAGGCATTTTTCAGGAGAAACCCCACGGTGGTAGTCGTGGGTGAGTACATCCCACATAATAATTTCGTATTGGCTCATTCGGCTGATTTGTTTGCGGGTAATCCGCCCATAAGGAGGTCTGAACAACTGAGTTTTTAAACCCGGCTTGATGCTTTCCAGTTGTAGATCAAATTTTGCGGCATTTTGAACATAAGCCAAGGTTGAAGTTTTCCATCCGTTGAGGTGGTTAAAGGTATGATTACCGATTGCATGACCTTCGTCAAGGATACGCAGCAACAGCCGGGGATGTTTTTGCAAATTATCGCCAATACAAAAGAATGTTGCCTTCAACTTATGCATACTCAAAGCATCCAGTACAAATTCAGTCGGACCGGGAACGGGGCCATCATCAAAAGTGAGGTAAATTGCTTTTTCCTCAGCGGGCAATCGCCAAATGAGGTTCGGATAAATCCAGGGCAAGAAGAAGGGCGCTCGGAAGATCATAAGCAGGTTTGCCAATCAGATTAGCCTACCCTGCAAGATAGCATGGTTATGTCATCTTGGTACCCATTGCGGCCTTTAAAGGCATCGAGGCTTACGATAAGATCCTGATGGATTTCATTGAGGCCCTTTACATGAATGGCCGGATCCGAAAAATACCGGTGGAGGCGTTCGAACCCAAACTCCTTGCCTTGTTCGTTGATGGTTTCTGTCAAACCATCAGTATAGCAAAACAGCAGAAAGTTATCAATATCGGTAACAAAGCCCTCGTTAATGAAAGGAAGCGGGTGCATGGCTCCCAGCACAGTTGACCCCTCCTCGAGCATGCGCAAACCGTTTTTATTATCCAACAGAATGGGCGGGTTATGACCAGCATTGACGTACACCATTGTTTTAAGGCTGATGTCGTAGATGGCACCGAAAAAGGTAATGAACTTTTCGCCCTTGGTGTTCTCCAGCACCTGGTAGTTCAGCGCTTCGACAATATCGCGCAGGTTAGGCGTTTGCCTGAGCAGCGTATGAAGCGAAGCCTGAAAATTAGACATCATCAAGGCTGCCGGAATACCTTTTCCGCTCACATCGGCCACGCACAGCAGGAACTGATTTTTGTTAATGGGGATGTAGTCATAGTAATCTCCGCCAATCATATCGTGGGGCAGGTAGCTGGCCTCTACTTTAAGCCGTTCGGTTTGCGGCAGTTTTTCCGGGAACAAAAACTGTTGCACATCGCTGGCAATTTCAAGCTCTTTACGGAATGCCTCCTGTTGCAGCTGTTTACGCACCAGTTTTTTGTTTTCGATGGCCACGATAATGATGTTGCTCAGCGCCTGGATAAATTTCAATCCTTCGGAGTGCTCATAATGCGCATCGGCATGGTCATCGCCCAGAAAAACCAGGGCAAGGGTTGTATTTTTATGGGCTACTGGCAGAACAATATCAAATTCACTGAAAAGTGTTTCTTCAAACTTTTTTAATGAGCACACTTCCCGCACCTGCTTAAAGCAATCGGGCAGGTTAACACCGGCAAACTTTACCGAGGTTCCGAAGTTTGCCTTGCATTCCCATTTATCATCAACAACGTATAAAGCCAGCTTCTTCAACTTCAGGTTTGACCGGAGGGTGAAGGTAAAAATCTTGTACAGCGATTCTTCTGAAACGTTGCTGTTAATGGCCTGGGTAATTTCCAGCAGCGCATTCAGTTCCAGTTCTTTCAGTTCATACCGGTTTTTAAGCGAGAGGTTGTCCATAGAAACCACCAAAGTTACGGGATAATCTGCTACATCACGTTTAAATTTTACGCCCCTTCCAGGTTGGTTTTAACCCATTGGAAATGAGTGCAAAAAAAACAACGTAAGGCGGGTAAAGAAATTGTAAAACCACAAAGGCGTGAACGTTAACGGGCGCTTTCATCCAATTACTGATGTGTTTAAGAAAGATAAGCTCCAGAAAAAGTTTTATGAGCACCAGAATAGAAACAGTTCCCAGGCTCACAACCCAGGCCATGGCCAGTAAGGGTAACGACAGGAATGTAAGGTGAACCACAAAAATAAACATAGCCAGCCAGGACGAAATCCCGAACTCATTGCGCCATTTGCCGGCCCAGCGCACCCGCTGATGTATCAATTCACTGATTGACTTGACTGGCGTACTAATAACCACACTTTTCAGATCCGCGTTGAATACGATGCCGCCGGGATAGCGTGCCCTTATTTTTTTCAGCAGAAACTCATCATCGCCCGAAGCAACATGCTCATTCCCCTCATAGCCGTTTACTTCGCTGAACACCACTCTGCGGTACGCCAGGTTGGCACCGCTGCACATCACCGGCATGCCCAGCGAAATAAAGGCTGCTGCTGTGCCTGTTAGTGCAGCCTGCTCCAGTTGCTGCATGGCACCAAAAAAGGTATTAGCCTTAAGCTTCACCGCCCCGGCTACCATTTTCACAGTGTCCGAAGAGAACTGTGCGGCAACAGATTGCAGCCACTCCTCACCCACCCGGCAATCACCATCGGTGGTAACAATAACCTCACCACGTGCCTGCGCTACGGCTGCTGTTATGGCTTTCTTCTTTCCCTGTTCACCCTCATTGAGATCAATCATCCGGACCGGTAACCAGGCGTGTTGTTGCATCCAATTCTCAACAACCTGCGCGGTCTGGTCGGTTGAATGATCGTTTACCACAATTACTTCGTCCGGTAGCAGCGTTTGATTGGTCAGGTCGCGAAGCAACCCGGTAATAGTCTCGGATTCATTACGCACCGGAATCACCACCGAGATTTTTATTGATGTTGCATAGCGGCCTTTTGCACGGGTAAGCCTTTGCCACCTCACAAGGATAACCGCAAGCAACAGGTAGTACAAAATGAATATTACCCAAACCAATATGGCCATGGTGCAAGTTGTGATTAATCAGTGAATTGGAAAACCCCGTGGTTTTAGCCTAATTTGAATCGTGAGCAGGATGGTACGAGAAAAAATTATTCTTGGACTGGACCCGGGCACCAACGTTACCGGGTACGGCATCATCTGCATCCGCGGAAGCGCCCTGCAACTCATCCAGTTTGGTGTTATCCAGTTGAGTAAAACCGACAACCATGAGTTGAAACTTAAAAAAATTTTTGATCGGGTGCTGGCGCTCATTGATGAGTACCATCCCGATGAGGTGGCGCTGGAGGCTCCGTTTTACGGAAAAAATGTTCAGTCTATGCTTAAACTGGGGCGTGCCCAGGGCGTGGCCATGTCGGCAGCGTTGTTTCGCCAAGTACCTATTGTGGAATATGCGCCCAAAAAAGTGAAGCAGGCTGTTACCGGCAACGGCAACGCTTCGAAAGAACAGGTTGCGCGGATGCTGATGTCGGTATTTACCTTGCGCGAAGCGCCCAAATTGTATGATGCCACCGATGCCCTGGCCGTAGCGGTGTGTCATCATTTTCAGCAGGGAAAAGCAAAATCGAAAAAATCAGGGTGGGAAGCATTTGTGAAAGTAAATCCGAAACGGGTTAAATCAGGGTAAGCGCAACAGTTCGCTTACGATGCGCTCGGCCGTTTTACCATCCCAGTATGGAGGAATGCCCCCCCTCTTCCATACTCCGGCTTTTATTTTAGAAACCAGGGCATTAAGCAACGGGTAATCCTCTCCTATCACTTCGTTGGTGCCAATGGTTACCGTTTCAGGACGCTCGGTGTTCTTGCGCAGCGTGATGCACGGAATACCCAGCCAGGTTGTTTCTTCCTGAATGCCCCCGCTATCGGTAATCACACCCACGCAATGCTGCACCAGGTAGATGAACTCCAGGTAGCTTAGCGGATCACAAAGAATGATGTTATCAACCCCTGCAATATCTTTTGTATTTCGCTGCGTGCGAGGATGAACTGGAAACACCACTTTACTTCCGGCCGCGCTTTGCGATATAGCTTTCATTAATTTCGAAAACACCGCAGGGTCATCCACATTAGCCGGCCGATGAAGGGTGAGCACAAAATAATTCTTTGACTGCAGCCTATGGGTATCCCACAGGGCGGGTTTGCGGGTTTTGCTAAGGTTGCTCACCAAGGAATCAATCATGGTGTTGCCGACAAAAAAAATCTGCTCCTCCCTTACTCCTGTTTTTCTCAGGTTCTCGTTAGCCACTTCGCTGGTCGTAAAAAAATAATCGGCAAGAGCATCGGTAACCATACGGTTAATCTCTTCGGGCATGGTCATATCAAACGAGCGGATGCCGCCTTCCACATGAGCAACCCGGGTGTTGAGCTTTTTTGCCACAATGGTGCAGGCCATGGTTGAATTGACATCGCCCACCACCACCACCAAATCGCAAGGATTGGAAGCAAGGTCTTTCTCAAAGGCCATCATGATGCGGGCCGTTTGTTCGGCTTGTGTGCCCGAACCCACCCCCAGGTTAACACGGGGTTCGGGGATTGCCAGTTCTTTAAAAAAAACCTTGCTCAGTTTTTCATCATAATGCTGACCGGTATGCACCAGCCGGTAATGAATGGGTTTATTACCGGCACGGTTGGAATTTTCAATAGCCTGGATGATGGGGGCAATCTTCATAAAGTTTGGGCGCGCCCCTGCCACTAAAGTTATTTTCACGCCTGCGCTGTTAGTGAGTCAAAATGATTTTCTTTGCCAAATTAATTCAAATTACGGGAATATGACCATTGGCATGTTGTTGAACGCACCTTACCCTGCCGATGTGCGCATCCGCAAAGAAGCTTCTGCCCTTCTGTCGGCAGGTCATACCGTTCACCTGCTTTGCCTGCGAAGGAAAGGCGAGCCTTACTCCGGCACAGCCGATGGGATCGTCATTGCCCGCCTGGATGGCGGAAGGAATAACGTTGCCCTTGCCTTTTGGGATGCAGTGATGGCCACAACGTTTGAACATCCGGTATTCAAAAAAAAATTACCCTACTGGATTGCCGAAAATAAAATTGAAGTGCTCCAGGTACACGATTTGCCGCTTACTGGCACCGCATTGGCGATAAAGAAGAAATTGACTATTCCTGTAATCGTAGATTTTCATGAAAACTATCCGGATGCACTGCAGGTTTGGTTTGAGTGGAAAAAAAATCCGTTGGCCCATCTCAAAAACAAGCTCTTTATGCGTCCGGCACGGTGGAGAAAGCACGAAAAAAAGGCAGTGCATCAGGTCGATTACGTTGTTGCCGTGGTTGAAGAGATGCGCAACCGCCTGATAAAGGAATATGGAGCCGACTCAAATAAAATTGTTGTCGTTACCAATTCTGAAGATGAATCATTCCGGCAACAACCCCTTGAGCCCTCAATCTATAAAGACTATGCAGGTAAATTTGTAGTGACGTACACCGGGGGCATTGGTCCGCACCGGGGTGTGGATACCGCCATTGAAGCAATGCAGTTTTTGAAAAACCGGCCTGTTGAACTGGTTATTGCCGGCTTTGGAAACGAAGCCGTTATGAACAACCTGTACCAACTCGCCCTAAAGCATGACGTTACTTCGCAGGTTCACTTTTTGGGCAAGCAACCCTTTTCAAGGTTTTATTCGCTCATGCATTTTGCCGATGTTAACCTCATCCCCCACAAGTCCACTCCGCATACCGACCACACCGTGCCGCACAAACTTTTTCAGGGCATGATGGCCGGCAAACCCCTGCTGGTCAGTTCGAGCGCTCCGCTGAAACGGATAATTGAAAGTACCAATGCCGGCCTGGTTTTCGGTGCAGGCGATGCCGGAGACCTTAGTGAAAAAATTTTATTGTTACTGGAAAATAAATCCTTACGCAACCAACTGGGTGAGAACGGGTATAAGGCAACTACCGCAGGTGGCATGAATTGGGAAACTGAGAAAAAATTTTTGCTTGAATTGTACGAGCGCCTTGGCCAACAGAACAAACCATGAAATACCCCGAATCCTGGCAACCTACCAAGTACGAACTGCACCGGGGCAAATTGCGGGCCTCCAGGAATGCCCGTTTTGTTGCGGTGTCGTCCAGGCTGATGATTGATGTCACCGCATCCTTCTACCAGGCCGCCTTGCCCCTGTACGCCCGCGGCAGTATTGCCGACATGGGATGCGGCCACGTTCCGTTTTATCTGGTTTATAAAGACCTGGTGCAGGAAATTACCTGTATTG
>CAYNIH010000061.1:0-12230 GCA_964397115.1 uncultured Roseivirgaceae bacterium
CTTGGTGACAAAAAAGGAGCACTGGCTACTGCCCAGCAATCGCTTGACCTGGCAAAAAAGGCGGCCAGCGATTTTGGCTACATCAAGCTGAATGAAGACCTGATTGCCAAGTTGAATGCGGAGTTGCCCAAAACACCAACCAAGAAAAAATAAAATCGCAGGTTTATAACAATAAGGCAGTTGGCAGCAACTGCCTTTTTTGTTTCATCGGATAACAACTGCTACTTTAACTCACCCAATTATGCAGTACCAATTGAAATGACCAACACCCATTATGACTACATCGTTATCGGCTCCGGCTTTGGTGGCTCGGTTGCATCCATGCGGCTTGCTGAAAAAGGTTACCACGTATTGGTTATTGAAAAAGGAAAGCGCTGGACTGAGACAGACTTCCCGAAATCAAACTGGAACCTGAAAAAGTACCTCTGGCTGCCCCTGCTCAGGTGGTTTGGATTTCTTAAGTTGAATTTTTTCAGAGAAGTGTTTGTGCTTAGCGGAGTAGGTGTTGGCGGAGGCTCATTGGTATATGCCAATACCCATATGATGCCTCCCGATTTATTCTTTACCAACCCGGCATGGGCAAAGCTTAACGACTGGAAAGCTGTACTGTTGCCATTCTACGAAAAGGCTCGCTTCATGCTGGGTAGCAAACGGTACGATAAAGAACATGCCGAAGACATCGTACTAAAAGAAATCGCCACAGAAATGAACCGTAACCATACCTACGGGCGCGTTCATTCGGTTGGTGTTTACCTGGGTGATCCTTCAATAGAAACCGATCCTTATTTCAATGGCCTTGGTCCCAAGCGAAAGGGATGCATTGAATGCGCAGGCTGCATGGTGGGCTGCCGGCACAATGCCAAAAATACACTAGACAAAAACTACCTGTGGTTTGCAGAAAAACTTTTTGGCGCCACCATTATGGCTGAAACCGAAGTGATAAAGATCGGGCACAACCCGGATGGAACGTACCGGATCGAAGCCCGTTCGAGTACCAGCCAAAAGGTAAACCAGGTTTTCACCAGCTCGGGCGTGGTGGTCAGTGGCGGAGTACTGGGAACCCTCTCGTTATTACTCCGCCAGAAATACGAGTACAAAACCCTTCCACTCCTTTCAGACCGGCTTGGCGAAAATGTGTTAACCAACTCCGAAATGCTTTCAGGGGTTGTGAGCGCTGATCAAAAATTGAATAATGGGCTTGCCATTAGCACCGTGTTTAATCCTGACGATGATACCCACATCGAACTGGTTAAATTTCCTGATCATTCCGGGGCCTTGACACGCCTTGGCGTTATGGCCGCAGGAAGCGGTGTTCCGGCAGTACGCACATTGAAAATGATTGGAAATAGTTTTCTTCATCCTTTGCGTTTGCTGCGTTCTGTTTTTCAGAAAAACATTGCACGGAACTCAGTTATCTTCCTCATCATGCAGTCGTTGCCTAATGCCATGCGGCTAACGCTTAAAAAAGGCTTATTCCGCACACGGCTTGCCTTTTTAAATGACAGCCGGCAGAAAGTGCCCAGCTACATCCCCATCGGTCAGGAGGTGTTATACCGCTATGCGGCAAAAGTGAAGGGCATACCGGTAAATGCGTTCAGTGAGGTTGTTTTCGGATTGGCATCAACGGCTCACATCCTGGGTGGATGTCCCATCGGCATAACAGCAGAAGAAGGCGTAGTCAACAATAAGTTTCAGGTTTTTGGGTACAACAACTTTTATATTCTGGATGGCTCCATCATCCCCTGCAACCTGGGCGTCAACCCCTCGCTTACCATTACTGCCCTTGCCGAATACGCCATGAGCCAGGTCCCTGCCAAGCCCGGTACGAAGGTGAAAACGCTGGATGAACAGCTTGCCGAAGCAAGGAACAACCAATAAATTTGACAGCAATGAGGCGGTCAATTGAAATAACCTTAGCCTTGTTGGCCCTGTCATCGTGCACAGCCCGGCCTCCCAAAAAGGAGGTTGCAGAGGCTGATCAGAAAATCGAAATAAAGAAAATTATAGCTCCACCCGAAGAAGCCGCATCGTATCAACTAAGCAATACCGAGCCGCGCATGTGGCTGGAAGATTACCGGTTTGGAAAATTCTTCAACGACCGCGCAGAGTTTTTTGTCATTCAAAATCCAAAGTCACGAATTTTTGATTCGGGTGTTTTAAAAATCATTCTGTACTACCTGGACGGAACCCACTGCCAGTCGCGTTTTGTACTTGCAGAAAATATAGCAGCCAAAATGATCAAACAATACGGAACCTTCCGAATCACGCCCCTGGATGAGACGAACAAGCGCATACTGGAAAATGAGCCTGTGCTTATTAATAAAAACGGTTACAGACAAATTAACCCGGCCTTAACACGTTACGAACTGCTCTGGAAGTTTCCAACCAAATCTATCCGGCTCCGCATTGATTCAGAAAATACCTACGAGCCTTACGTGTACTCCGAGCACGTGCCTGATTATAAAAAACGATATCAGGAAATTGAACTGGCTACGCTTTAACCGGTTTTCCGGCCAGGTACTGAAAGCCGGCTGAGGCAAGTACTACCACAACACAGCCGATAATGTTGTAGAGCAGGAAGGCCAGGTCGGTAAAAAAATAACAGTATAACACCACACCCTCTGCGGCCACTGCCGCCCAAAAAACAGCCGTACCCTGAACACGTTTCATGTAAAAAGCAGTGATAAACACACCGAGTATCGTACCATAAAACAACGAACCGATAATGTTGACAAACTGAATGAGGTTTTCAGAGAAACCTGCCAGCATGGCAAACACCATTGCCAGTACCGCCCATAGCACCGTAAAACTGCGAGAAGCATTAAGGTAATGTTTTGGTGTAGCTTCTCTGACAAGCAGGCGCCTGTACAAATCAACGGCCGTGGTGGACGACAGGGCGCTGAGTTCGCCCGCCATAGACGACATGGCCGCCAGGAACATAACCGCCAGCAGCAACCCGATTACTCCGTGAGGGAGGTTGCCGAGCACAAAATTGAGAAAAATATAATCCCTGTCCTGTGTCTTTGCCGATGGAATGACTTGTTTGATCTTAGCCTTTACTGCTTCGCGTACGGCCCTCTCTTCATCCTGAAGGCGGAGCACAGTTGCCCGATACACCTTTACCGAATCTTTTGCCTCTGCCTGAATAGATCGAAGCAGGGCCGCTACTGCTTTCTGTTTGCGCTGATAAACCTGGTTATACTCCTCCTGAAGTTGGAGCAACTCCGTTCGCCCGGTTGTTTCCATCGCGCGGTTTAACAGTACCCGGTTATGAAATACCGGAGGCTGATTGAACAGGTAAAATACAAACACCAGTACACCAATAAACAGGATAATAAACTGCATGGGTATTTTAAGCAACCCGTTAAACATTAACCCCAGGCGGCTTTCGGTAAGATTTTTACCCCCGAGGTAACGGCCCACCTGCGACTGGTCGGTACCGAAATAGGAAAGGAATAAAAAAACACTGGCCAACATACCCGACCAGATATTGAACCGGTCTTTTAACACCAAATCCACCTTTTGAAAAAAACTCAACTGATCAACTGAGGTAATTCCTTCCGGCAGAAGCTTCTCAGCATCGGCAGGCAGCATGTTAATCATGTTAAACTTGCCAAGCTCACCGGCAACGGCAACCGTGTCGCCAAAACTGATTTTACCTGGCAAAATCCGATAGGCAATAATTCCGGCAAGCACCATGCCGCCCATTACCACCGATAGTTGCAGCCGTTGAGTAAGACTTACCGCACGCGAACCACCGGTAACGCTGTAAATAATTACCATTATCCCGATGAGCAGCGTAGTGTACTCAATGCGCCAGTTCAATACCGTTGAAAGGACTAAAGAAGGAGCAAAAATGGTAATTCCTGCCGAAAGGCCACGCAGCATAAGAAACAATAACGCAGTAAAGGCCCTGGTTTTTAAGTCGAAGCGTGATTCAAGGTATTCGTATGCAGTCAAGACATTCAATTTATAGAACATCGGCACAAACGTTACCGAAATGATGATCATGGCAAATGGCAAGCCCAGGTAAAACTGAAGAAACCGCATGCCGTCTTCTATGGCCTGTCCGGGTGTAGATAAAAAGGTAATGGCGCTGGCCTGGGTAGCCATAATGGAAATGCCAATCATCCACCATTTGAGTTTTCCGTCTCCCCTTAGGTAAGTTTCCATTGACCGGCTGCCCCTGGTCTTCCAGGAACCATAGCCCACGATAATGCTAACGGTACCAAAGAGCACCAGCCAGTCGTAGTGGTTCATGAGAACGAAACGGTTAGCCAATAGAAGAACGCAAGTTGAAGAGCCAGTACGGCAAGCAATAGCCAGTACCAATGGCTCCATTTTTTAAAAACCGGAGGTGTATCGCTCATTTACTTTGCTTTACTCTTCCTTTAGCCGGTTTAACCGGAGGGGATTCTTGTTTCGGTTGTTTGCCAATTGAAACCAGGTTGGCAAACAATTTATAAGCGCCCGGAACCCCTTCGGGTAGCTCCCTGAAAAACGACAGGCCCGTGTACACATAGTACCCGTTTCCATATTTGGCAACAAGCAAGCTTCCGTTTTTAGGTTCTTCGCCCTTATCATTCATGGACAGGATGGCTTCGTAACGATCATCCCATTTATTGGGAAAATAGAGACCGCGTTCCTGAACCCAACCTTCAAAATCAGCAGCCGTGATTTTATTTGGGAAATTGAGAACAGGATGGTCCGGCTTCAGGATACGCACTTCAGCACCTTCTTCGGTAACCCTATCGCGCGAAATCGTAAGCGGAAAGGGTGCATACTTGTCGGTTTCAAGGTCATTGCTGGTATTGTACTGAACAACCAGGGTTCCGCCCTGCTCAACATAGTGCAACAAGGCATCCATGATGAACGCTATTCGCTCATTGGTATTGATGGCTCTTACGCCAAGAACTACCGCATCAACCCGCTTAAGATTTTCGGCAGTAACTTCTTCGTTTTTCATCTCCCACACTTCGTAACCCATGTTTCGTAAAGCCGAAGGAATGTCATCGCCTGCCCCACGGATATAACCAATCAACCTACCCTCTTTCTTTAAATTAATCCGTACCAGTGAGGCACCGGCTTTTGGCAACAGGGTTTGAACGGGAATGTGATCGTAGGCAATGGTGCGGATGGAAAAATCATAGTCATTACCATTTATTGTTGCCACCGCGCGGAGTCTTCCCTGGCTTTCGGTAGCCGGAGGAAAAATGTTAACTACCCTGATCTGCTCTTCAGAACGTTTGGCCAGTTGAAAAGATACCGAAGGCGGCTCGGCATGCCAGCCTTCAGGTAGTTCAAGCTTAAGCTGGCCGGCCTGTGCACCCTCGCATAAGGATTTTAACACAATACCAACTTCTGCCGGTGCGGGTGAATTAAATATCCAGGTGCCGTTCTGAACGGTTACTGCCACCGGGGGCACTACTTCCACCGGCCGGTACAACTCACCCTTCACGGGGTCAGTCCATTTGTAAACCAGGGGCACCTCAATAGTTAACGGCTCACCGGCAACGGAAAAATCGATGGTAATAACCAGCGGCCGATCGTTTTCAGGTCTACCGATAAGGGTTGGATCTTCCACGGTAAACAATCCAAGTGAATGCGGCTCCCTGAGCCAGTATGGATCAGAGTAAGGCAGGGAAGGAACATTTCGTTTTGTTTTAAAAAGAAACGGAACGTTGTTCTTAAGTAAGTTGCCGACTATGGTATCATAAGGTAATCCCCTTCCGCGAATGGTTGCCAGTTTTACATCCACGGGCGACCGGTTGATGATTTCAAATGATGCGGTAAGGTATTCACCGGGTGCAATCCAATACTGGTTAGCGGTAACTTCGGCAAACAAGCCAAGACAATCTTGTATCAGCTGATTTACTTCGGCAAGTTTTCTGGCTTTCCATACACCGGGTTCAAGGCTGCTGATGGCTTTTCGTATCTGAAGCAATTGGCCAACAATGGCAAAGGGTTGCTCAGGATTAAAATCACGGATGGCCTTCTCCACCAATGGAATGATTTTGTCGCCTCCTTTCAGTCGGGTCCAGGTGGTGTTGATGCCATCAAAAATGTCGGCAGTTGCCGGCTCGCCTTTAACCAGTTCAAAAAATTCGTTGGCATCGCCCCTGCGCCCGGGCGAACCAAAGCCCTGGCTTTTATGCTGGCTCCGGCTGGTGGCCGCAATTTCGGCATACGATTGCCCCAGCAAAGCGTTGTAACCGCCAACATTCAACACCGTGACGCCCGGTGTACTTTCACTGATGGTGTTATTAAAAAACCGGCCGGTATTCAGGTAAATCCGTTTTGGCTGCCAAACAGGAAGCGAAACAAGCAGTTCGGGAAAAGCCGTTGTTAACCCCGACAGGTCGAAGGCTTCCAGAGATAAGACGGCTGAGGCAGTGTGGTGGCCGTGCCCGGCCCGTTCGGTAGGCGGAAACCGGTTAAGCACCACATCGGGCTGAAACTGCCTGAACACACGCACTACATCGGAAAGAATTTCCTCTTTTCCCCAAATAGCCAGCGTTTCGTTAACGTTTTTGGAAAAGCCAAAATCGTTGGCGCGGGTAAAAAACTGCTGGCCACCGTCTATTCGCCTGGCTGCGAGCAATTCCTGCGTACGGATTACGCCCAGTTCATCGCGGATTTCGGGGCCGGTAAGGTTCTGACCGCCATCGCCACGGGTCATCGAAAGGTAGGCGGTGGCTGCAAGGCGCTCGTTGGCGAGGTAAGCAATTACGCGGGTGTTCTCATCATCGGGATGAGCCGCTACGTAAAGAACAGAACCAAGAAAGTTGAGTTTTTTGAGTTTAAGTTTTATCTGGCTGGCATCGGGTTGGCGCGATTGCGGATAAAGTAAAGTAGGAAGACCGATAATCAAAAAAAACAGGTACTTCATGTCTTTTAGTTTGTGCGAATTAACGGATAAATAGGCATTCGGGATAACCGGCAACGGTCTTGTTACATGATTTGCTAAGGAACCTGACAAGAGGCCGGTAATTTGTTTATATCCTGCCCCGTTTAACTCCGTTTACCAGGTAATCGCCTTCCTCCGAGAAGAGAATAACAATCCGGCTTACCGGTTGTTTCCGGTCATTGAGGAACGTGACAACGTATTCATAGTCGGATGTGCGATCTTTAACATCATCAGCAAAGCCGATTTCCAGTTTAACTTCCTTACCCGGTTCAACCTTGCGCGACAAATAGGGCTTTCCTCCCTTTGCAACAGAAAGCCTTACTTCTTCATCGCCAGCCTTAATCACATTCAGAAACAGGATAACATAAGGAAGGGGTGTAGTGTTGATACGTTTCTCCAATTCGCCAAATGTTTCTTCAACCTTGATTTTGGTTACATCGGCCGGAGGCCGTGATTTAAAGTTCATGCTTAACCGAAGCTCGAAATCATTTTCAGGTTTATATGGAATATCCTGACCAAAAGCGGTTACTGCCATCAACCAAAAAACTGCTGAAACTAACTGATAATTTTTTTTCATTGCTGCCGGCACCCGTTATCTTTCGCCATATCAAAGCTACAAAACATCAATGAATAAACCGGGTTTCATCGTTCTGGCAGCAGTGATGCTGAGTACCTGCCAGGCAGTAAAAACGGGATCCCCACAGAATTATCAGCGTACGGGGCTAAACCCGATGGAAATACCGGCATTGCAGGCCGGTGATACCCTTATTATCCATACCGGCTTTGCCTTGCTGTACAGCGAAGCGCACAAGCAGGCCAAGTGGGTTGCCTATGAATTAACGCTGGAGGAAACCCTAAAAGGTGTTGAACGAAGCAACCGGTTCACCCCCGACCCGAAAGTGATCACTGGCACAGCATCCGATCAAGATTATAGAGGCAGTGGTTACGACCGCGGCCACCTCGCTCCTGCTGCCGATATGAGCTGGTCGGAACAAGCAATGAACGAGTCTTTTTATTACAGCAATATAAGCCCCCAACTGCCGGCATTTAACCGGGGTATCTGGAAGCGACTGGAAGACCAAGTGCGCAAGTGGGCGCAGCAGGACTCATCGGTTTACATTGTAACGGGGCCTGTGTTGAGCGACAGCCTGCCCCATATAGGCCCCAACCGAATTGCAGTACCCGCCTATTTTTACAAAGTGTTGCTGGTATGGAAAAAGTACAACCAGAAAGCCATTGCCTTTATCATTCAAAACAAAAAATCGTCTTTACCCCTCAACCAATTTGCTGTTAGTATCGACAGTCTCGAACACTTAACATCTATTGATTTCTTCCCGGCATTACCGGATACCTTGGAGAATACGTTGGAACGCTTTGTTTGCCTGCCGTGCTGGAAACTTGACAAATAGTTACCTGATAGTCCGTAATCATACCACTAACCTATTAGAGCCCATCTCAAAAATACCTTTTGTGAATTTTCTTCCTATTTGGTTATCCTGCTTCGTTGGCCTTTTTTCAGTGTACTCAGACAGCGCATTGGCCAATCTTGGGCCAGGAAGGGGCATGTGCGCCTGCCTGCTGAAGCGACAGTTCAGGCAGGGATTGGGCACAGCGTTGGATGAGTACACGGGGCCATACGGCCCTGGAGCAAAAGGATTATAATCAATCTATCTCAGAAAAACTTTAAAATCAAAAGCAACCGTAATTCGCTAAGTATCTTTACGGATTATAAGAAACTTTTATTTACGACTGCTTTATTTTGAAATTAGTTTATCTACTTTTCGTTGTGATAAAGTACTTGGCTTTTGCACTATACGTTTTGGCAGTAGCACCCTGCCTTGCACAGCTACCGGAGATTGACAGCCTGGAAAAAGTTCTTTTAACAAAACCGGAGCCTAAAATCAGGGTTGATCTTTTAAACACCCTGTCCGACAAATACCTGGCTTTTTTGCCGGCAAAAGCAAGCCAGTATGCCAATGAAGCCCTCGGGTTATCGCGGCAAGCCGGTTACCGCCATGGGGAAATAATTGCTCTCAATCGCCTGGGCGAATATGAATTCCGTCAAAGCAATTATGCACGTGCCGTTGAGCGCATCACCGAGTCGCTGCGTCTGGCCGAAAAATGGCAGGACTCGCTGGGCATTGCCCTTGCCTACCGTGTATTGGGCAATACCTATACGTTTGGCTTTAAGCAGTACGACCTGGCCTTGCAATACCAGTTAAGTGCACTGGAGTTTTACAGGCGACTGAAAGACAAACGCAATATTGCTTCGTTTTGCGGTAACATAACCTGGATATATGCCAGCACCAATCAACATCTCGAAGAGGCCCATCGGCTGGCCGATCTTGGCATTCACCTTTCTGATTCGCTCAACAACAAACAACTGCTCAGTTACAACTACAACAGCAAGGGCCTGATTTTTATGCAGGAGAATCAGCCGGATTCGGCATTGAAATACTTAAACCTTTCCATTCGGGAGGGCGAATTGGCTAAAGATTTTGCCGTAGTGGCGTACAACAAATCACTAATCGGACAGGTTTACCTAAACCTGAATCAACCCAAAGTGGCCTTGCACTGGTTACAGATGGCACTCGAAGAAAGCCGGAAACTCAACCTAAGGGAAGTTGAAAAAAATGCCTTGCATGGCCTGTCGAAAAGTTATGCCTTGCTGGGTAACTATCAACTTGCACATACCACCTACCTGCAATACAATCAACTGAAGGACTCGCTGGTCAATTGGGAGACTACCCAAAAGGCGCTGATGGCCAAACTGCAGTTTGAAGAAGAGAAGCGCGAGGCACGAATTAACGAGCTTGAGAATGCAAACGAACAGGCCCGAAGGGAACAACTTGTTTACAGCATCAGCTTTGCCGTTGTTTTTATGTTGATGGTGGCCATTATCGGGCTGGTGCTTCGCAACAACCGCCTGCGGGCACATGTTAACAACACCCTTAAAGAGAAAAATGAAGAAATTGAAAAGCAGAATGAAAAACTCAGGGAGGCTAACGAGCTAAAAGACAAATTCTTTTCGATTATCGGACACGACCTGCGCAGCCCGTTGGTTAGCCTGAAAGGCCTGCTGGGCATGTTGCTACAAAACGAAATCAGCGAAAAAGAATTTAAACACTTTGCGCCAAAACTCAACCAACTTGTTATCGGCACCAACGAAACCCTCGAAAACCTGCTGCAATGGTCGTACTCCCAGCTTAACGGCTTTACCTTTAATCCCACCCCACTTGCGATCCGTGAACTAACCGAAAAATGCTTCACCTTATTTGCCGATGCTGCACGCATAAAATCCATTACCCTGATAAATAATGTACCTGCCGGAACTGAATGGATAGCCGATCGCAACCATATTGACCTGATACTACGCAACCTGGTACATAATGGCATAAAATACTCCCATGCCGGAGGGTCCATAACGGTTGCTGCTACTACTTATGAAAACGTTAACGAACTTACCGTTACTGACACGGGTATTGGAATGACGGCCGACCAGGTTGCCCGGATATTTAATTCAGCTGAACTCAAAACCCAGCGAGGAACCAGCGGTGAGCGGGGCACCGGCCTTGGCCTGATGCTTTGCCAGGAAATGGTAAACCTTCACGGAGGAAAAATAATTGTAGAAAGCACTCCCGGAAACGGCACAACATTTAAAATTCAGTTGAACAGAAACCACACCTCTTCTTAAAATCTGCAGGCAAAATTACCGCGTTCAATTTAAGGCACCGGCAACTTATCTTTTAAGTACAACTTAACTATTACAGATAGAAACTAAATGAAATTTTATGAAAAGACTATGCTACCAGTTTACCTGCCGGACTATTTGTTTTGGCATTCAGTATAAGCATGCTTTATGTGGCTGTGTTTCTCATACCCGGAATATTTGAAGAGTACTACAACGAGGTATTCCGAGCCTCATCGTGGAATAAGGGTTGGCTTTTTTACGCCCACCCCTTTGTGCTCACCTTCCCGCTGAAATGGCTTTGGGATCGGAACACCAACTTGTTTCGCGTTTCAACCGTAGCGAATGCCTTGACGCTTGGAATCCTTTACGCCCTGATTGCCCTGGTACCTGTAATAATGCTGACCTTCAGCGCCATTGAAGTTTCACTGCTTATGGTCATCACCTGGATAGCGTACGGTTTTGCCCAGGCAACAATAGCCGGTTTTGTTTTTCCATCCGCTCGAAATAAGCAAGAATTTTTTATCTTCATCGAACGGTAAGTTTTTTGTGTAATGCGCAAAGTATTCATTTTGCTATCAATTTTTATTTCAACCTCCTGTATGACCAACAAAGTTGTTTACCAGTATGCTGATGGAAGTGGCAACGTGTATGCTCTCCGTGGCAAGGATTTGTCTTATAATCCGGTTACCCCGGCCGAAAGTTCAACAGGTACATATAGCGGAGGAGTTCCTAAAACAGTAAGCCTTACGTCACTGCAAGCAGAAACAGTGATACGGCTTATCGAGAAGGGGATGAACGCTGCTGATGAGCAGTCGGAAAGCCGTGATAAAGGTACGGGGGTCATTGCGATTGAGTCCGGCAACAAAAAGAGAGAGTGTAACCTGAGAATGGATAGCAAGGCTAAAGAGGATATTGAGTTATTGCTAAAAGGATACCTTAACGAGCGCTAATAATCTGCCCATTTACCTGCCGCTCCGGCAGGCAGGGAACCAACGACCTTAAACAAAAAAAACACACAACTGTATTGGCTGTGTGTTCATGAGCCCCCTGTCGGAATCGAACCAACGACCTACTGATTACAAGTCAGTTGCTCTACCAGCTGAGCTAAGGAGGCAAAACGAGGTGCAAAAATACGCCTTGGATTGGTCTTTGCAAACCGATGGTTAAACAACCGAACGCAATAATTTCAACTGCTGTTTTAAATGCTCAAGCTGACCGCTGGCCGCCTGGATTTTTGCGTTAAATTCTTCCCGTAAGTGATCAGCATTTTTTGAACGGGCAAAAAACTCAAGGTTATTACGCCACAGGGCAATGTCGTTTTCTACTTTAACAATTTTCTTGCGGATGGCCTGCTCCTTAACCAGCAGTTTCTTTTCGGCCATCGGATCATCTTTTAAATCATGGAGTTGGTTTTGTAAAAGCAGCCGTTCACGCTCCTCGTTCGATAAACTGGCGATGGAACGGGCCAGCTTTTCAATAGCTGCCTGGAACCGGCCGCGAATAGCATTAACCTGGTTGCGCGGTACAAACCCAATCGCGCAAAATCGAATTTCATATTCATGAAGTTGTTCAACCGTGGCCGTACCGGAGAGGGCCGCCTGCTCTACCTCTTCGCATAATACTTCTTTTGCC
>CAYNIH010000062.1:0-12214 GCA_964397115.1 uncultured Roseivirgaceae bacterium
CCGGGGGCTGGCCAAAAGCGTATTTACCATGATCGGCAAAAACGGAGCAGATGTTATCTGGCTTCACCGCAAAATATCGTGGGAAGATTTTGATAACGTTCGTCAGGTCATTGGAGAGGAATACCTCGATCAGGCTTACCGTAAAGGAAAGGGGGTTATTTTTCTTACCGCCCATCTTGGTGCATTTGAATTATGCGCCACCGAAATGGCCTTGCGTGGGTATAAACCCTTGATTATCGGTACGCCCATGAAAGACGAACGCCTAACGAAATTGCTGTGGGAACAGCGAAGCAAACTGGGCGCTTCGGCCATTGAGCGGGGCAAAGAAACCGTTCGGTTAATCAAAACCTTAAAAGCGGGCGGTACTGTTGCTATATTGATTGATCAGGATACACGGGTAAAGAGTGTGTTTGTTGATTTTTTCGGTAAACCGTGTGCTACGCCAATAGGCGCAGCGGTATTGGCATTGAAAACCGGTGCGGCTGTAGTGCCGGTTTTTTTGCATTTAAGTAAGAACGATAAACAGATCGTTACCTGTTATCCTGAGGTGGAGTTGATTCAGACCGGAGATGAGGCGCAGGATATTCGTGCCAATACCCAGAAATTTACATCCATCATTGAATCGGAAATACGTGAGCACCCCGAACAATGGTTGTGGATTCACGAGCGGTGGAAAACCCAGCCAGGTCAGGAGTTAACCTGATTTTTTTTGCTAAACTCCGATTAAACCGGATTTTTAATGTTTCGGGTTTTTTAAAGAATCGTTCCTTTTTAATTTTTAAAAATAAAATATACCGCCAGGATAAGGAATAAAAATCCGATGAGGTGGTTCCAGCGGAACGTTTCGTTTTTAAACACCATCAGTGAAAACCCAACAAATATTATCAGCGTGATAACTTCCTGAAGCACTTTTAGCTGCACCAACGAAAATGGCCCCCCGTAAGCCTTAAATCCAATTCGGTTGGCAGGTACCTGCAGCAGGTACTCAAAAAATGCTATTCCCCAACTGATCAGGATGATGGTAAACAAGGGGAGACTTTGGCTCCATTTCATTTCTTTAAACTTCAGGTGGCCATACCAGGCCATCGTCATAAATGTGTTGGAGAGAATAAGCAGGGTGATGGTGAGGATGGACCGGGTGAGCATGCTGGTGTGTTTGATTGATCAATTCGGCTGATACGGCATTATTTCAACTTTTTCTGTGGTTTCCAGGTTGTAGGTGAAAACGCCATTGCTTTTTTCATCGAAATACAGGATCATGGTTCGATCCTTATTCAGCGAAGGCATCGTAACGTGAGAAAGTATCTTTTTCGATTTTTTAGTTTGACGGTTTAATTGAAAAAGGTCGGAACCCTGCAGATAGAATACTTCCTGATCGGATTTTCCAAAAAATGCCATTGTAATATTAAATGCATCTTTTTTAACGAGTGTTTCCGTATTTGTTTCAAAATCGTAACTATACAACTGGCCAAATGGGTTAAAGGTGTTATTCAAAAGGAATAACATCTTATTTCTGTCGGGTGACCAACCAAGAAAACCATCGTTTAAAAAGGGTAGTAATTTCCGTTCACCAGTTTGAAGATTAACCAGCGAAAAAAAATTTGTCAGGCCGAAATCTTTACTTTCCAGGCATAGTAATAAATTTTCATCTTTCCAGGATATGGGTTTTAGGTCTGCATCAGAAGGAATACTCGTTTCTTTCAAGGTATTTGATGGGATATCCCATAAAAGTATGTTTGGTGAGCCACCCCACGTATTTACTGCGGCAACTGTATTATTCGGTTGAAGGGTTGGGTTGTATAATCCATATTTTTTAGGGTAGGTAAGGTTACTGTATTTGCTGCGAAAAAATGTCAGAAGCGGGTATTCTAAAATACTTATGAATTCAACAACAAAATCACTGCATTCGGGAGAAGCGCAGATAACATGGGCCCCTTCAGAAAAGAAGTAGATGTTGAGCAGTTTGCCCTCAGCGGAGAATCGGTAAAGGATTGAAGGATGGTTACCCCCGAGAACGATTACATCTTTTTTTCGGGCATCAGGCAGGAGGGCAGCCTGAAAAAGAATATGCGCACCATCAGGTGACCAGCCCAACTTTTTTTCGGCACCGAGAAAGCTGATTTTTCTTGGTTTTGTATTCTGGGTTTCGTTCTTTTTTATACGAGGCACAGTAAACAGGATTTTACCAAATGGTGTCACTGTTCCTTCTTTTAATTCAGGCAAATCACTACACAATTCACCGCAGCGAACAAACGGAATTGTAAGTTTTACCGGAACCTCACGGTTCCCCATCAATGCAGGCAGCCAAAGGTTAGGGGCTTCTTTAAAAATAGTTAGCATGATTTGCCTGAACTCATCCGGTAGGTCAGTATGAACTTCCGGATTACCGGCTTTTCCATCAACACCAATTTCAAAACTAAGCCAGATAATCTGATCGGACATGTCAGCAGGCTGTTTTTTATTGGATGAAAACCATGTGTTAAGATAAAATGCTTTTTGGGTTTGGTAGTAAGCATATAAGTTAGATAAACTGCCGAGGAAGCGGGCCTGGCGTTGAACCACCTGTGGTGACCATCCAAGATCGGATTTAACACAGCTAACTTTAGAGGTATCTTTTCTTAGATAAACAAGTGAGCGGTTATCGTAGTTAATGGTCAGGCTTAGTGAATCCGGTTCATCAAAATAGTTCCAGATTCCAGTCGGCACCCTTACAGAGTTCAAATGTCCGATTTCAAACGGGCTGATTTTAATAAAGGAATTCTGGGCAGTAACTGAATGCGTTATGACAAGCAGAAGGACAATACACCAAAAACTGCGCGCTTCTCTTGGCTTAATTTCAGGCATACTTCAAAAAATTAGGTAGTTATCGCAAGATTTTTTTGAGACGGTTTTTACTAAAGTAAATATAAAGGACCGTGTGTCGCAAGGGTAATTGAAGCCTGATGAGTCAGAAGGGGCTGTTTTAGGAAAGGATAGCCCCGTAGTTTTCTCAACTCATCAGTTTTTTAAACTTAATCCGGTGGGGCTGGTCATCGCCAAGCCGTTTTTTCTTGTTCTCTTCGTATTCGCTGAAGGTTCCCTCAAACCAATATACCTGTGAGTCGCCTTCAAAAGCCAGGATGTGCGTACATACGCGGTCGAGGAACCAGCGGTCGTGAGAGATGATAACAGCACAGCCGGCAAAATTTTCGAGCGCTTCTTCAAGGGCGCGCAACGTGTTTACGTCCAGATCGTTGGTAGGCTCATCGAGCAGCAGCAGGTTGCCGCCCTGTTTAAGGGCAATGGCTAAGTGAACGCGGTTGCGCATCCCTCCTGAAAGCTCTTTTATTTTACGCTGCTGGTCGGTGCCGTTGAAGTTGAATTTGCCCACATAAGCGCGCGAGTTCATTTCTTTGCCACCCAGCATGATAATATCATTGCCGCCACTTATGGCTTCCCATACGGTTTCTTCCGGTTTTAAGTCATCGTGTTCCTGATCTACATAGGCTATCTGCACGGTTTCGCCCACTTCAAAGGTACCGGCATCGGGTTTTTCTTTGCCGATGATCATTTTAAACAGTGTGGTTTTACCTGCACCGTTCGGACCGATAATACCAACTATGCCCGCAGGAGGCAATGAAAAGGTTAGGTTTTCGATGAGCAACTTGTCGCCAAAAGCTTTTGAAACATTTTTAGCCTCAATCACTTTTGTTCCAAGCCTTGGGCCAGGCGGGATGTATAGCTCCAGTTTTTCCTCGCGTTCTTTTACTTCCTGAGTTAACAATTTTTCATAGGCATTCAGGCGAGCTTTACCCTTAGCGTGGCGGCCTTTAGGGCTCATCCGCACCCATTCCAACTCGCGTTCAAGGGCTTTTTGCCGTTTTGATTCGGTTTTTTCTTCCTGCGCAAGGCGCTTCTGCTTTTGTTCGAGCCAAGAAGAGTAGTTTCCTTTCCAGGGAATGCCCTCTCCGCGATCAAGTTCCAGTATCCATCCGGCTACATTGTCCAGAAAGTAACGGTCGTGCGTTACAGCAATAACGGTTCCTTTGTATTGTTTAAGGTGTTGCTCCAGCCATAATACCGATTCTGCATCGAGGTGGTTGGTGGGCTCGTCCAGCAACAGCACATCGGGCTCCTGCAGCAATAGCCGGCAGAGGGCTACCCTTCGCTTTTCCCCACCGGATAAAAATTCAATTTTTGCATCAGGAGGCGGGCAGCGCAGGGCATCCATGGCGCGTTCCAGTTTATGGTCCAGTTCCCAGGCACCGATGGCATCCAGTTTTTCCTGTATTTCGCCCTGCCGGGTGATGAGTTTTTCCATGGCATCGGGATCTTCCATCACTGCGGGGTCGGCAAATTTTTCATTTACCGCTTCAAACTCGTTGAGCAACGCAACGGTTTCTTTTACTCCCTCTTCAACGATTTCCCGCACGGTTTTGGCTTTATCAAGTTTAGGCTCCTGCTCCAGCAGGCCAACCGAAAACGACAGGTCAGAAACTACTTCTCCCTGAAATTCCTTGTCCACACCGGCAATTATCCGCAGCAGCGATGATTTACCCGATCCGTTTAAACCGAGCACGCCTATTTTGGCACCGTAAAAAAAAGAAAGGTAAATGTCTTTTAAGACTTGCTTGTTGGGCGGGTAAATTTTACTTACGCCCGCCATGGAGAAAATTATTTTTTCGTCAGCCATTGAAATTTGATGTTAGAACTCTTTTGCCAAATCAGGCAGCAAATATGGCGTATTTCGGTCAACCAGCAATTATGAAACTGCGGTTACCCCGGGTGGGTTGTACCGATGAAGGCAAAAAAAGGCACCCCGAAACGGTTGTTGCCTGTTGACTAATTAATTCTATTTTTGCGGAAAATTAAAGGGAGGTACCCATATGTATTGGACACTTGAACTAGCCTCGTATCTGGAAGACGCACCTTGGCCGGCTACAAAAGATGAGTTGATTGATTACTCCATCCGGTCGGGCGCACCGCTGGAGGTGGTGGAGAACCTTCAGGAACTGGAGGATGACGGGCAGCCGTATGAGAGCATCGAGGAAATCTGGCCGGATTATCCGACCAAGGAGGACTTCTTTTTTAATGAAGATGAGTACTGATTGATTTCAGTAATTGAAATGGATGGAGGAAACCGGCTTATGCCGGTTTTTTTATTTCTGCCTGGATGCAAGCGCCTCGGCAATGATCAAATCTTCAGCCGTTGTGATCTTAATGTTTTCGTAGCTCCCTTCAAATAATGAAATGGTGTGCCCGGCACGTTCGGCTACGCTGGCGTCATCGGTTAATGTCGGATCTTCTTTCAACCGGTAAGCTTGTTTAATGAGGCTTACCTTGAATGTTTGCGGGGTTTGTATGAGCCGGAATTTTGATCGGTCAATAGCCTTAGTGGTGTCCTGGTCGGTCATGCGGATAGATTCTTTTAACCGCACAGCCGCTACGGCCGATCCATGTACGGCAGCCAGACGAAACGATGCTCCGATAATGTCTTTGCTGACCAGCGGGCGCACGCCATCGTGAATGGCCACCAGTCCTTCGCCTTCAATTCGTTCTAGACCTTTTTTTACCGACTGAAACCGGGTTTCTCCTCCGGCCTGCAGAATAAGTGGCTTATTGTATTGGTGTAATTCGCAGAGTTCATGCCACAGTGTGAAATCGTCTTCGGGAAGCACAACAACAACCTGGATGGAAGGGGAGTATTCGTAGAAGGCATTGAGGGTGCGCATGAGCACCGGTAGGCCGCCAACATCCAGAAATTGCTTAGGTACTTTACTTTTGATGCGGGTACCTTTTCCTCCGGCTACGATAAGCGCGTATTCTGTATTGTTCATATCTTCCGGAAAAATATCAAAAATACGATGGTGCTGCTTCGGTTTATTTTAATTGCATTTAATGTAGTGGTGGTTACCTACCTGGTGTACCGCCTGTTTATTGTTATCCAGGAGCCGGTAGGCCGGTGGAAAAAAATCCTGGTGGTTACTGCGGGCCTGCTGTTGCTTTTTTCACCGTTCAGCATATTCTTCGGTATTTTCAGGCCCACACTCCAATATTTTCTTATCTATCCGGTAGCTATTGCGTTGTTCCTTTACCTGATTAGAGAAGTGAAATAGGGAGCCTTTCAGTAACCTGTTAGCATCATAGTATCAGCATGGCGTCACCGTAGGTGAGGAATTTGTATTTCTCCTTCTTGGCAACTTTATAGGCTTCCATGATGAGATCATACCCGCCAAAGGCGGCAGCCATCATCAGCAGGGTTGATTCGGGCATTTGGAAGTTGGTGATCATGGCATTGCAGATCTTAAAGTCGTATGGCGGAAAGATAAACTTGTCGGTCCAGCCTTCTTTTACCTTTAACCGGTTAGTTGCCGATACAGACGACTCGAGGGCGCGGGCAACTGTGGTTCCGATGGCGCACACCCGGTTTTTGTTTTCGAGGGCTCTATTCACTTTTGCCACACAATCGGCACCAACCATGAAGTTTTCGGAGTCCATTTTATGCTTGGTCAGATCTTCCACGTCAACATTCCGGAACGTACCCAATCCGATGTGCAGGGTGATAAAGGTCATATCCACGCCTTTTATCTGCAGCCGTTTTACTAGCTGTCGGGTAAAGTGCATGCCGGCCGTGGGTGCTGAAACTGCTCCTTTATGCTTGGCGAAAATGGTTTGAAAGCGCTCCTTATCTTCTGGTTCAACTTTTCGCTTGATGTATTTTGGCAGGGGGGTTTCGCCAAGGGTTTCAATAACTTTATCAAAGGCTTCGGCATCGCCATCAAATAAAAAACGGATGGTGCGGCCACGTGAAGTGGTATTGTCAATCACTTCGGCAACCAGGTCGCCATTGCCGAAATACAACTTATTGCCTACCCTGATTTTGCGGGCCGGGTCTACCAGTACATCCCACAAGTGCATTTGGGCGTTTAATTCGCGCAGCAAAAAAACTTCAATTTTGGCGCCCGTCTTTTCTTTGCGCCCATACAGGCGTGCCGGGAAAACCATGGTGTCGTTGGCTACCATAATGTCGCCATTACCGAAATAGCTTACGATGTCCTTAAAAATTTTATGCTCGATTTTTCCGGAATCCCGGTGCACTACCATCAAGCGCGACTCATCGCGGTTTTCGGCAGGGCGCAGGGCAATCAGGTTGTTGGGGAGGTCAAATTTGAATTCAGATAACTTCATAGTTGCAATAATGAAGGCAAAATATGCCCAATGAACAGTTTTTATTTTTAAGGCTGCAAAAATAAGCCAATACTTGAGATTTGTGAAGTTAGGCCAGGCTTTAGTTGTGCTTAAGCTTTAACAAAGGGGTGGTTTTTAGGTCTTTTCCCCGTAATTTCATTAATCCCTGGCCGACTAACCCGCGGATAGTTTTAGCGTTATTACCCCATGATGTTTACCCTTCGACAGATTTATGAAAGCTTTCGATTTGCCTGGAAAGCCCTTAAATCAAACTTATTACGTACCGTGTTAAGCCTGCTGGGGGTAACCATCGGTATTTTTGCCATCATTACCGTACTTACCCTGGTTGATTCGCTTGAAAAGAACATCAAAGACAGCCTGAATTTTATTGGAAGTGGTGTAATCTATGTGCAAAAATGGCCCTGGCTTGCCGATAATGACGGCCAGTACAAATGGTGGGAATTCTGGCGCAGGCCCACGCCCTCGTTTGCCGAGTACAAGATGCTTCAGCAAAACCTCAAACACGCGAGCGCTATCGCAATTTCGGTTGACAGGGAAAACATGATCATTAAGCGCGATAACAGCAGTATAGGGCAGGTGAGGCTGGTAGGAGGCAGCGAAGGCTATGAAAAGATTTTTGAGGTTCCCGTTGAAAAGGGCCGCTACCTCACCCTTGATGAACTCGGAGCGGGCCGCAATGTGGCCGTTATCGGTTTTCAGGTTGCAAAAGCCTTGTTTCCTAATGATGAAGATGCCATCGGCAAACCGATTAAAATAAAGAATGTGCAGTTTAACGTAGTGGGTGTAGTTAAAGAAGAAGGTGCCGGTTTCTTTGGCAACAACAGCAACGATTATGCGGTGATTATTCCGTACAACGCTTTTCGTAAACTGTACCAAACAGGCACGGGCCGCTGGAACGAAACCGAATCGACCATCGGCATAAAAGGGTATGACAGCGATATTGGCCTGGTTGAACTTGAAAATGAGGTGCGGGGCATGCTTCGCGGAAAGCGCGGAGTGCGCCCAACACAAAAGGATAACTTTGCCATTAACCGACCGGAGGCCATCATGAATGTGATCAGCGGAGTTTTTGATGTGGTGGGTATTGCAGGGTGGATCATTGGTGGCTTCTCCATGCTGGTAGGCGGGTTTGGAATTGCCAACATCATGTTTGTTTCAGTGAAGGAGCGTACGCCTATTATCGGCTTGCAAAAATCGATGGGTGCCAAAAATTACTTTATCCTTTTCCAGTTTTTGTTCGAAGCCGTATTTCTGAGCATGATTGGCGGCCTTGCCGGCTTGTTCCTTACATTTTTAATAACGCTCATTCCGCTGGGCAGCCTGGAGGTTACGTTGTCGGTTAAAAATATTGTGTTGGGGGTGGGGGTATCCAGCGTTATCGGATTGGTTTCCGGCATAGTACCCGCGGCCGTGGCCGCCCGGCTCGATCCGGTAATCGCCATTCGGGCCTAGCCGATAGCTCATCTAAATCCTTATTGCTCGTAAGAAAGGAGCGCCATTTCATCCGCATTGCGAACAAAATGGCTCTAATTAATTATTTTTCATCTAATGCTTTTTTGCCATCAGCCTGGCTGAGTTTCTCTTTTATTTTCTTTTCCAATTCCTCCATCAGTTCAGGGTTATCTTCAATGAGTTGCTTTACGGCATCCCTGCCCTGACCAAGTTTGTTACCTTCGTATGAGAACCACGAGCCTGATTTCTGCAAAATGTTCAGTTCTACTCCCAGGTCAACAATTTCGCCCGATTTGGAAATTCCTTTTCCGTACATGATGTCAAACTCAACCACTTTAAACGGAGGGGCAACTTTGTTTTTCACCACCTTAACTTTTACACGGTTGCCGGTAATGTCATCGGCTGCTTCCTTGATCTGGCCTATCCTGCGGATGTCCAGCCGAACCGAAGCATAAAACTTAAGGGCGTTCCCCCCGGTAGTTGTTTCGGGGTTGCCAAACATGATGCCGATTTTCTCGCGCAACTGGTTAATAAACACGCAGGCGCAGCCGGTTTTGCTAATGGTACCTGTAAGTTTTCGTAAGGCTTGCGACATTAGCCGCGCTTGCAAGCCCATTTTACTGTCGCCCATTTCGCCCTCTAATTCACCTTTCGGCACCAGGGCGGCAACGGAATCAATAACAATAATGTCTATAGCACCGGAGCGGATCAGGTGGTCGGCAATTTCAAGGGCTTGTTCGCCATTGTCGGGCTGGGAAATGAGCAGGTTTTCAGTATCAATACCCAGTTTTTCGGCATAGGCCTTATCAAAGGCATGTTCGGCATCAATGAACGCGGCAAGGCCACCCTTTTTTTGCGCTTCGGCAATCATGTGCATCGTAAGCGTTGTTTTACCCGAAGATTCCGGGCCATATATTTCCGTAACCCGGCCCCGGGGTATTCCGCCAATGCCCAGCGCAATGTCCAGCCCGATGGATCCGGTGGAAATGGCGGGAATGTCCATTATTTTTTCATCGCTTAACTTCATTACGGCTCCCTTTCCGTATGTCTTTTCGAGCTTATCAATCGTTAGCTGAAGGGCCTTTAATTTTTCTTTCGTATCGTTCATAACTTATTTCGGGCGGTAGTTTGGTGCGTGTTTATAATTATCGGGCTGAAATTACTACTCCCGTTACCAAAAACAAATGGAAGCGACCGGGCACGACAACAATTGTCAGTTAGCCGTTTTGGTGGTTTGGTGTAACTTGCGCGGTTGATTTTTTTACCATGATGAAGAAAGCACTGCTTGCGCTGTTGATCATATTGCTGGTGCTGAGTCTGGCATATTATGATTTGCTCAGTTATGCGTTGCGGCAGGCCGCAGGCCAGCTTTCGGTAAGCTGGAATGCCCGGCCCATCCGTGAGGTGCTTGCCGATGAGCAGTTTCCGGATTCGTTGAAGAAAAAACTGTTGCTGGTAGATGCCGTGCGGAAGTTTGCCGTGGATTCACTTGGGTTGAAAGACACCAAAAATTACCAGACCGTTTATGACCAGAAGGGCAAGGAAATATTGTGGGTGGTAACGGCCAGCGAGCCGTTCAGGCTTGTAGAAAAGGAGTGGGATTTCCCTGTTTTGGGGTCGGTGCCTTATAAGGGCTATTTTAATAAAGAGTTGGCACTTGAAGAAAAGGCGAAGTTGGAAGCAGCCGGATGGGATGTGAACATCCGCCACCCGGGCGGGTGGTCAACCCTGGGCTGGTTTACCGACCCCATTTTAAGCGGCATGCTCGAACGGAGTGAAGGTGATTTGGCCAGCCTGATTATTCATGAAATGGTGCATGCAACGATTTTTGTAAAAGACAGTTCCGATTTCAACGAAAACCTGGCCTCCTTCATCGGTGATCGCGGGGCTGAACTGTTTTTAATTCATCATTTTGGTAAGGGCAGTTCCGAATACCACGTGTTTGTGCAGGAAGATCGGGAGCATCGTGCCTATGTTGATCACATGCTTCGTGGATGCGCTTATCTTGACAGTGTGTACCTGGCCATTTCCGGTTTGCCTGATTCCGAAAAACGCGAGGTTAAGAAGAGGACAATCGGCAGGATTATCCAGGCGGCCGATACCCTTAACCTGTTACGGCTCAGCCGGACTTCGTCACGCTACCGCGAAAACCTTCCGAACAATGCTTACTTCCTGAATTTTAAACGGTACCAGTCGCGGCAGGAAGTTTTCTGTAAGGAATGGAAAAACGCCTTTAACAGCAACCTGAGGGAGTACATCCGCTACCTGAGCGAAACCCATCCGTTTCTCTGAAAATGAGGTTTTGTTGATGGGTTAAGGAATTGTTAATATTAGATCAGCGGTTTTTTAAGGCTTGTTTTCTGCCTAATTTTGAACCGAAAAACCAAAACGCTATGGGAAACAAGCCGGTACACAAAGTGCTTGTGGTAGATGATGAAGAACCCATCCAGGAATTATTGAAATACAATTTAGAGAAGAGCGGCTATGAAGTGAAAACTGCCGGAGACGGGTTGAAAGCAGTAGAAATTGCTCGAAAATTTCAACCGGATTTGGTCCTCCTGGATATTATGATGCCAAAAATGGACGGTGTAGAAACCTGCCGCCAGTTGCGCGAATTGCCGGAACTTCAGCAAACCTTTATCGTATTCCTCACAGCGCGCTCAGAAGAATATTCTGAAGTAGCCGCTTTTGATATCGGTGCCGATGACTACATCACAAAGCCCATTAAACCCAGGGCCTTGGTTAGCCGCATCGGGGCCCTTTTTCGCAGAGATACTAAAAAAACGGCTGTTTCTGGTGCCATTACCATTGGCGACCTGACTATTGACCGCGCCAGCTATACCATCCGATTGAAGGATCGGGAAATTAACCTGCCGAAAAAAGAGTTTGAATTGCTTTACTTTCTCGCTCAAAACCCGAACAAAGTTTTCAGCCGCGAAGACCTGCTCCAGAACATCTGGGGCTCCGATGTGTACGTGCTGGCCCGCACCGTAGATGTTCATATCCGCAAGGTGCGTGAAAAAATCGGTGACGATTACATCACCACCGTAAAAGGGGTTGGCTATAAGTTCAGCCTTAATTAGATCAAATAATCAAATAAAGCGAGGATTCAGGCGCTCGTCTTGAATTTTGGATTTTAAATCCTGAATTTCCGGCATGGTTTATAGTTCAAGGGTATTGGCCCTTTTGCTTGCTGTAAGCGTATCGGTAACTACCACGCTGTTCCTGCTGCTGATGGAGGTAAAGGTTACCGTGTTGGTGGTGGCTTCGTTCATCAGTTTTTCGGTTTCCTACCTGCTGGCATTTATCGTTCTGGAATTCCTGATTTTTCGTGAGATTAAAAAAATTCACAAACTCATGGAAAAACTAAAAAAAAAGGAATTGAATAAAATCAGTAAGCAGAGGTCGGGCATATTCAATCCGCTTGAAAACATCAACGAGGAGATTTACTCGTTTGCCGAACTCAAACAAAAAGAAATTGATGAACTAAAAAAACTGGAGGCCTTTCGCAAGGAATTTATTGCCGATGTTTCGCATGAATTGAAGACACCCATTTTTGCTGCCCAGGGATTTG
>CAYNIH010000063.1:0-12169 GCA_964397115.1 uncultured Roseivirgaceae bacterium
AGCAATAGCGGAAGCAGCAGGATGATGAGTAAGAGTGGTCTTTTCATAAACAGTTTGTTTCTGGCTACAAGGATGAAGAAACCGGACGAAGATTACTATAGTAATCTAACCATTGGCCAATACCAAACGTTAAGCGGTAACCGGAACCGGGCGATTCGAGGTTGCAGAACTACTTCATGTGCATATAATCCAGGGTAAGTTGAAGCATGGCCTTCAGGCCGGTAAGCAGCGCTCGTTCGTCAATCATAAAATCAGGTGTGTGGTGTGCGGGTACGGTTTCCGGATCCTGCTCGGGAGGCATAGCTCCTACGAAAAAGAAAAAACCGGGGATTTTCTTTTGATAGAAAGCGAAATCTTCGGCACCGGTAATCGCGTTTATCTCGAAAATGTTTTCAGCACCGGCCGCTTTTTGCAGGCTGGGGATCATCTTCCTGGTAAGTTCCGGATCGTTATAGGTTACCGGTGTACCCCGCTGAATGTTAACTTCGGCTGTCGCTCCCCCACTTTCGGCAATACGGGTTGCGGTATGCACAATTTTTTTGTGGATTAAATTCTGCATAGCCGTATCCAATGTGCGGATGGTGCCTGCCAGTAGTGCCTCTTCGGGGATAATGTTTTCGCGTATGCCCGATTGAAACCGGCCCACGGTAATAACAGCGGCCTCATGGGTTAATTCGGTTTGCCGGCTGATGATTGTTTGCAACCCTAAAACAATCTGAGACGAAATGACAATGGGATCAACGCCCATCCAGGGCGATGAGCCGTGCGACTGTCTTCCCTTAACGCGTATGCTGAAATTATCGGCTGCCGCCAGCAAACCTCCTGGCTTGTAGGTAAGTTTGCCCAACGGTGTTACCGAACTGATGTGCAGGCCGAAAATGACATCTACTTTTGGATTTTCCAGCACGCCTTCTTTCACCATCAAATACGCTCCGCCCTCCTCACCGGCAGGCGCACCCTCTTCGGCCGGTTGAAAAATAAACACAACCGTTCCCTTCAATTCATTTTTGTGCTGGGCAAGCACTTCGGCTGTAGCCATCAGTATCGCTACGTGCGTATCGTGGCCACAGGCGTGCATTACTCCGGTTTCCTGGCCGTTGTAAACGGCTTTCTCTTTAGAGGCAAAGGGCAGGCTGTTGCGCTCGGTTACCGGTAAGGCATCCATATCGGCCCGCAAAGCAATAACAGGCCCTGGTTTTCCTCCTTTCAGTATCCCCACCACACCGGTGTGAGCAATACCCGTTTTCACTTCCATCCCTAACCGGGTTAAGTGTTCGGCAACTTTTTGGGCGGTTTTAAATTCGCGATTCGAAAGTTCCGGGTACTGATGAATGTTCCTCCGCCACTCAATCATTTTCGGCTCGATGAGTGAGGCCGCGTTCGTAACACTTGCCTGAAGTTTTGGGCTAACCTGAGCGGCCGTTAAAATCGGCAACAGAAAAAGGCAGTAAATAAGTTTTTTCATCCTGCATTTGATTTGAAACAAGGTAGAAAAAATATGAACTTAGGCAAACCAGAACGATGCAATGGGTAAAAATATTTGCTGATGAACGCGAAGCCTTAAACCGGATCGCTCAGGGTAAGCCACAGCTACTTATTGTACATGGCAAACGCATTTGCCTTGTTTTTCATAACAACTGCTTTCGGGCGGTGCAGGATCGCTGTACCCACAATGGCGAATCGCTCAGCAAAGGGACAGTAAATCATTTGGGTGAGATCATCTGCCCGTGGCATAACTACTGCTTTAGCCTTGAAACCGGCCGTGAATTATCTTCCCGCTCGGATGATTTGAATACTTATCCGATTAAGGTAGATTCAACCGGATTTTATGTGGGCATTTATTAATCAATCAAAAATATACCGGTCATCGCTTCGTTTTGCCGGTATGAAAACGATATTGCTTTTTCTGGTGCTGGTTCCGTCCACGCTTTCCGCACAACGCCTTGAAGATGTTCCGCGCGCAGCAACAGGCGCCATGCCTGAAAGCATTTTGAGCGGCAGGGCCTTTGTATTAACCACTTATACGCTAACTGAAAAAGAAATTCAACAGGTACATGCCGGCATGGTGAAAACCGGCATTGATGCCATAGGATATAGCGAAGCGGATAAGTTCTTTGCCGGGGCAGATGTAACACAGGCTTTTGTAAACTATTTTCAAAGCCGTGAAGTAGCCATTCTCATTTTTGTTTTGAAGAACACCCAGGGATATGAACTCATCGTCAGTCCCTTTGAACTTCAGGAAAGCGAAGGCAACATCGCGTTTACCGCTCCGGCTGCGGTTTGGAAAACGCAGGGTCGTTTACTTGATGAAGTGTTGTTAACGCTGTACCAAACTGCCCTTGCCGGGAGGCGAAAGCAGAACCTGCTGATTAACGAAATTCCTGAAACGGACCTGGTAATACCCGTCATTACCGGCAACCGGAGCGAACTGTTTGCGTACGATTTAAAGGTTGATGGCCTTGCCGTTCAGAAATCCGGAAATGAAAAGATGGATGCTGAGCTGGAAGAAATCATGAAAAGCTACCCGTTTAAATACCAACTTGTTGACGCCCGGGTGCCCGCTGCCGAACTACGCAAGCAGGGTTTTCTTTACCTGCTTCGCCATATTCATGCACGCGGGCCGGCTGCCAAACAATTACTAGGCTATACTATGAATCCTGCTGAAAGCGCCCTGGTTTCGGTTACTTATCCAAACGGACAGGAACAAATAAAAACCATTGCGGCCGATGTGGAGGTGCATAAATTCTATGTGCGGCATATTGACTACGGCCATGTCTTTCTTGGTCCAAAATGGGATGCCGACACAACCTGGCAGCAGGCGTTGAAGAACTTTATTAATGGATTAAAAAAAGAAATGAAAATCAATTAAACCCGGATTTTGATCGCGCCATTGGCATGATGGTTGTTTGTTGATTATTTAAAGTGATGGATATGAAGCGCTGGATAGTTTTAACCTCTTTTTCATTAACCGCTTTTGCCAGTTCCGCGTACCTGTCGGCCATTGCCATACAGACCGAAAAATTTTCTTCCATGCAGGTGTATGTCAACGGAAAGCTGTACAACAAAGACCCGAAAAACTTTGTGCGCATCCGCAGCAACCCCGGGTTATTTACCATTCAGGTTAAAGTGCTCAACCCCCACAACAAAGAATGGTACATGCTTAAACGGAAAATTAAGGTTGAAAAAGGATTTGAGTTTTATTACCGTGTTGTTTTTTCCGGCAACAAGCCAACGTTGGTAGCCATTAAACGTTACCCGGTTTACAGCAAATTTTTTCTTAACCCGGCTTTATATAACCAGCGGCCGATTACTTGATTGCTTTGTTGTTCGACCGAACTATCAGAATAACAATTAAAATGATCAGCAGAATCGGAATAGGTTTAACTAGCACAACCGGGTGAAATAAACTGCCCAGCACACTGCCTAACACTCCCGCAATTGCCCCAACAATCGCTGCGAACACGCCCAGTACCGCTCCAAGCAATCCGCTGACTATTCCTGCCAGTCCACCGGCAATACCAATCCACACCGGTATGGTGATGAGGATGAGGAAAATAATCAATGCAGATGTGCAGCCTTTTGCCATATCATAAAATTGTAAGAGCGCTTACAATAACCTCACCAAAGTTTTTAAATGGTTAATTTTGAGGTCCCGTAGCTGATTAAGGCTAATCATACGCGGTTGATTGTACACTTTTGAACACGTTACCTGTACGACTATAAACACCTGCTTGCCGTTGAAACACTTTAGAGGTACGTGCACCTGCTTTCATATTCAAAAAGCCTTTCAGCAAGTAATCGGTGGAGTTGACAACTAAATTCTTTCATAACTTGGTAATAAATATATTTTGCGGCTTTTAGTATGAAGGCGAGAAAGAGTACGGGGTTAGTTGTTTTTTTCCTGGTTATGTCGGTTGTGGCGCATGGCCAGCAAAAAGTTGAAGGCAGGGTTGTTGACAGGGAAACCGGAAGCCCGATCCCATTTGCCTCGATTGGTATTTTGGGTACAGCCATGGGCACCAGTTCAAACCTTGATGGTGAGTTTACCCTGCTGATACCCGAAGGCGCCTCCATTAAGGTTTCCTGTGTTGGCTATGTTTCGCTGATGGTAAGTTCTCCCGATGACATGAAGGTCATCCGCCTGATACCCTTTACCATTGAACTCAACGAAATTGTTGTTACCCACCGGCCCATCAACGCGCGCAGGGTAGTGCAACGCGCACTGGCCAGCACCGGCCGCAATTATCCCAATCAATCTTTTCTTCAGCAATTTTTTTACAGGCACTATTGCAAAGACGACTCCGTATACGGGCGCCTGATTGAAGCCTTTGTTGACGTATGGAAACACCAGGGGTACAAACCCTTTCGCAAACAGGCGGGAGATAAAGAAGAGATACGGGTAACGCACCTGCGAAGAAGCCTTGACAACACGCTTGCCGCACAGGGGCATCCACCTATTTCCATTAAAAGTGCCTTGCAGGCCGATGTTGTGGCCTATCAAACCTTAGAAAAAAACCAATACCTGAACCTGTATGCCGAAGTCAGCAACCTGAAAGCTGATTTTGAAAACTACACGTTTCGTTTTGAGGGCATTACTGCATTCGATGGCGGAGATGTTTATAAGATCAGCTATACCTATAAAGAAGACTCCATTGCCACTACTTCCGGTTACATTCGTGCACCGCGCGCCCGGGGCATGCTGTACATTTCAACCGACAACTATGCGATTGTGAAAGTTGAAGACGAAAAGACCGATGATAACAATGCCGTCCGTACTTCCGCTTACTACCGCAAATTCAACGGCAACTATTATCCCTATCATCTCATCCGTGAAGGAGAGAATTCCCTTGCCGATAAAAGCATCCACACCTTTCACATTGAATTGATGTCTGTGCAACTCCGCTTTGGAGAGGACAAGCAGTTTACAGGCCGGGAACCCGGCAAAAAAGAATTGCTGGCTATTCCGTACGATTCGGTGTTCTGGAACACCCATACCCTATTGAAAGCAACCCCGATTGAAAACGAAATCATTCGCGATCTCGGAAGAGGACTTTCACTAAACAAACAGTTTGAAGTCTACCGGAATGTTGAGTGGAGCACCTCCGATGGTGGCCAAAATGCCCTGGAGAAATTCAATTGGTACCGGGACTACAGCCGGGGCAAGAACCTGCTTTACCTTGTTTTCTGGGACAGCCGCTGCGACCGCTCCTGCATTATCAATCTGGAACATGCCAAGCAACTGCAGAAAACTCATCGCAAAAACCTTTCTGTGATTATGCTCTCGCTGGATGACGATGAGGATCGCTGGAAGGAATGGCTTACTAAATACAACTTATTTGCCGAAGGAATTATTAACTACCGGATTGGTTCCTATTCCGATCTTAAGCGATTATATCCGATCAGGGAAATTCCTGCGTTCATCCTGTTATCAAAAAATGGAGAGGTACACAGCACAGAGGCCGTAAAACCGGGCGATCCGCTTTTAGAAAAAGAGATCAGGACATTGCTTGAACAATCGTTTTAATCAGCGCTCAATTGATTAAAGCGACAATAAAAAACCCGGAAGTTTTCCCGGGTTTTTTGTTACCTGTATCTTGTTTCTAAAAAGGATAAACTCCCTTCTCAATTACATAATTGGCCACTTTTCTTCTGGCATCCTTGAGGTTATACGGTTCAATTTTCGTAAACCGTTTCAGGCCCATCAGCATTAATCGCTGTTCATCGCCTTCGGCAAATGACGTAATGGCCTCTCGCCCCGCTGCTGCTGCTTTATTTACCGCATGGTGTAAGTAAATCATCGTCATTTCTTTTTGCATTTCGCAGGCTTGTTCTCCGTGCTTGCCAATTAGCTTTTCAACCCTTAACAGTGTTGATTCTGCCACATAACCTTCAATGAGCATGTCGGCCAGGTTCATTAATATTTCCTGCTCATGGGAGAGTTTCATCATAAACTTTTGTACTGCTGCGCCAGCCACCATCAATCCGGCTTTCTTCAAATTGGCCAGCACCTTTTTCTCCTTCACAAAAACCCCTTCTTCCTCACTTGCTCCGAAATCCGGGATAGACATCAGCTCTTTTTGCACGGCCATGGCGGGGCTCATCAGGTCCAAGGTACCTTTCATGGCGCGCTTCAGCATCATATCAATGGTAAGCAGTCGGTTTATTTCGTTGGTGCCTTCAAATATCCGGTTAATGCGTGCATCGCGGTAAGCGCGGTCCATAGGTCCCTCAGCCGAAAAGCCCATGCCTCCGTAAATCTGCACCCCCTCATCAACGGTAAAGTCAAGCACTTCTGAACCGTGAACTTTTAAAATGGCGCATTCAATGGCAAATTCTTCCAGCGACTTTAATCGTGCCTTACCGGGTTCCATGCCTCCAGCAATAAAGGCATGGTAAGCGTCCTCAATATTCTGCGAAGCGCGGTAATGAGCCGATTCGGAGGCAAACACTTTCGTGCACATTTCGGCAATCTTATGTTTGATGGCACCAAAATTGGCTATGGGCGTACCAAACTGTTTTCGTTCCTTGGCATAGTTTATTGCAGTGGATATGGTCTTCTTACTTCCGCCAACGGCCGCAACACCAAGCTTTATCCGGCCAATGTTGAGGATGTTAACGGCTATTTTAAAGCCGTTCTCGCGCTCACTCAGCATGTTTTCAACCGGCACTTTACAATCGTTGAAGAAAATCTGGCGGGTGGATGAACCCTTAATGCCCATTTTCTTTTCTTCCTCGTTCATGGTGATACCACCAAACGTTTTCTCAACGATGAACGCACTCAGGTTTTTGTCGTTATCAATTTTGGCAAACACCACAAACACATCGGCAAACCCACCATTGGTTATCCACATTTTCTGGCCGTTGATGAGGTAGTGCTTGCCATCGGCACTGAGGGTGGCTTTTGTTTTGCCGGAGTTCGCATCCGATCCGGAGTCGGGCTCGGTAAGGCAGTAAGCTGCTTTCCACTCGCCCGATGCAAGTTTGGGAATGTATTTTTTCTTTTGGTTTTCATTTCCGTAGTAAAGAATGGGCAGTGTACCGATGCCGGTATGAGCCGAAATGGCCACCGCAAACGAATGGCCGGCCCCCAGCACTTCGGCAATGAGCATGGCGGTATTGAAATCCATGCCGAAGCCGCCCAATTCCTGCGGTACCGATGTTCCCAACAAGCCTAATTCACCGGCTTTATCCAATAGCGAAGGCATCAGCTCCGGATGCTTCATTGAATCAATTTCATCCAGGCGTGGCCAGATCTCTTTTTTAAGAAAATCTTCACACTGCTGCTTAATCATTAGTTGCTCTTCATTGAATTCTTCCGGTATGAAGATTTCGTTTGCCTGTGTTTCACGAATCAGGAACTCTCCTCCTTTGATTGGGTTTTTGGTTTCTACTGCAGCACTCATTGTTCTATTCATTGACATAAGTATCAAGACGTTAGACATAAGACTCCTGGCGCAACGTCTTGATCAAGCCAAAAGTCATTTTTTGTATTTCAGAAAGTTTTAGTACAAATTTTTCAAGCTGATCCTGATTTATCAACTCAACGTCAAAAGACAGGATTAGTAATGTCTCAAGTTCGTAGGATGATCCCAGGCTAACATTTAGAAATTGTGCAAAATCCTTATCCGTATTACGGCCTAATCCTTCCGCAATATTGGTTGGAATTGAAACGACACATCTTCGCAACTGAGAAATTAAACCGTATTTTTCGGGTGCAGGAAAATCCGCAGTAAGCTCATAGACTTCCTTTACAAGTTGTCGTGATAATTGCCAAACCTTCAGTTCTTTGAAATTATGCATTGTCTTACTACTTATGTCTATTGTCTAAAGTCTAACTCAAAAGTTCATAAATCCCTGCCACGCCTTGTCCGCCACCCACACATGCGGTGACCATGCCGTACTTTTTGTTTTGTCTGCGCAACTCATTGAACAATTGGACGGACAACCGGGCTCCGGATGATCCGAGCGGATGCCCTACTGCTATTGCGCCACCATTTACATTAAGCTTCTTCCTATCAATACCCAACTCCTTTACAACGGCCAACGCCTGTGCTGCAAAAGCCTCGTTCAGTTCAATCAGGTCAATATCATCAAGTTTCATGTTGGCAAGTTTTAACGCTTTGGGTATTGCTGCCACCGGCCCGATGCCCATAATGCGCGGATCGACACCCGCCACCGCATAGCTCACCATGCGGGCTACCGGTTTTACGTTAAGTTGCTTAACCATGCGCTCGCTCATCACCAGTACAAAGGCAGCCCCATCGGAGGTTTGTGATGAATTTCCGGCTGTTACTGTGCCGTTTACCGCAAAAACCGGTTTCAGTTTTGAAAGCCCTTCAAGGGTTGTGTCAGGACGAATCCCTTCGTCAGTGGCCACCACAAACTCGCGGGTTTTCTTCTTCATGGTTTCATCTACATATATTTCTTTTACGGTAATGGGTACTACTTCATCCTTAAACTTCCCTTCTTTCCATGCCGCTGCCGCTTTCTTATGCGATTCGTACGAAAACTGATCCTGCTCCTCGCGGGTAATCTTGAATTGCTTTGATACTTCTTCGGCTGTTAAGCCCATACTGGTATAATAAGTAGGGTTTTCGGTGGCGATTTTATAATTGAGCGCAGTTTTTATACCCATTACCGGTACTAATGACATTGATTCGGTTCCTCCCGCAATGATAACGTCTGCCATGCCCGCCTGAATGCGCTGCGATGCAATGGCAATCGTTTCAACCCCTGATCCGCAATAGCGGTTCACCACCATGCCGGGCGTATCAATACCCAGGGCAAGCAGCGAAATCATTCTTCCCATCTGCATGCCCTGTTCCGCTTCAGGCACCGCATTGCCCACAATCAGATCATCGACCATGCTGTTTTCCAAACCGGGAACGGATTTAACAAGATGCCTGATAACATCGGCTGCCAAATCATCGGGCCGTACAAAACGAAACCCTCCTTTTTTTGCTTTTCCTACCCCGGTGCGGTAACCGGCTACGATGTATGCGTCCATATTTTTATTTTTAGTAGTAAGACTTAAGTATCAAGTAGCAAGACCCGACAGCAAGTCCCAATGTCTTGCTACTTATGTATTGCGTCTAACATCTAGTTTCTTAAAGGCTTTCCTCCAGTCAAAATACTCTGTATCCTTTCCAGCGTTTTTCGTTCTCCGCAAAGGGATACAAACGCTTCACGCTCCAGGTCAAGCAGGTATTGCTCACTCACCTCCTGAGGAGATGTTAAATCACCACCGCACATTACGTTGGCGATTTTCATCGCAATTTTCATGTCGTGGTCGGAGATGTAGCCGCCCATTTTCATGCCGTTAACGCCTGCGGCAACAAGGGCCAGGCCGGCTCTTCCCAGTACACGGATATTTTTTGCCTGAGCCGGCATGGTGTATCCGGCATCGGCCAGTTCTATTACCGTTGATTTAGCCTCAAGAATTTGTCTGTCCCTGTTAACAATAATCCTGTCGTGGTCGCGGAGTACGCCATTTTCACGTGCTTCTTCGGCCGACAGGGCAACTTTTGCCGTAGCAATGTTCATAAAGGCCTGCTGGAGGGCATTCATTTCGGCATCGCCTTCCAAAAAGCGGTCGCTTACCCGTTTGGTATATTCTTTCGTTCCACCACCACCGGGGATTAAGCCTACCCCTACTTCAACCAGCCCGATATAGGTTTCGGCAGCGGCTACGGCTATATCGGCATGCATGGTCATTTCACATCCTCCTCCAAGGGTACGGCCCTGCGGGGCCACTACCACGGGCACGGAAGAATAGCGGAGCCGCATAACCGAATTCTGGAACATGCGCACCATAAAGTCGATTTCGTCATAATCCTGCTCGATGGCGTACATAAAAACCAGCCCCAGATTGGCTCCAAGTGAGAAATCAGGGCCCTGGTGGCCGACAACAAGACCCCGATAGTCTTTTTCGGCTAAATCAACAGCCTTGTTTAACCCCTCTATAACCGCGCTTCCAAGTGTATAACTCTTGCTGCTCCAAGAGAAGTTGAGCACACCATCGCCCAAATCGGTGACTTTACTTTCGGCATTTTTCCATACCACATTGTTGCTGAGGTTTTCAAGAATGATGAAGCCTTCTTTGCCTGGGATTCCTTTATAGGATTTCGAAGAGATATCGTAATACTTGCGTTGTCCGCTTTCTACTTTATAAAATGATTTGTTGCCGGCAGCCAGCATGTCGTACACCCATTGTGCAGGTTTGTAGTTCATTCCTTCCATGGCCTGAACAGTTTTTTCTACACCCAGGGCATCCCACGTTTCGAAGGGGCCGAGTTCCCAGCCGAAGCCGGCACACACGGCATCGTCAATGCGGTAGAGTTCGTCACTGATTTCGGGAATTCTGTTTGAGGCATATTGAAACAGTCCGTAAAAGCAATCGCGGTAAAAATCACCGGCTTTGTCTTTGCCGGCCAGCAGCACCTTAAAGCGATCGCGTAAGTTGTCGATCGGTTTTGTGGTTTCAAGCGTGGCAAACTTTACTTTTTGTTTCGGCTTGTACTCGAGTGCTTTTAAATCGAGGGTAAGTATTTCGGTTTTTCCTTTTGCGTCTTTTACTTTTTTATAAAAACCCTGACCGGTTTTATCACCAAGCCATTTGTTCTGATCGAGCTTGTTTACTACATCGGGAAGCTTAAAAATTTCACGGCCTTCATCGTTGGGCAGGCCTGCATACAAATTGTTGGCAACTTTCACGAGCGTGTCAAGCCCGACAACATCGGAAGTGCGGAATGTAGCCGACTTGGGGCGGCCGATTACCGGGCCGGTGAGTTTATCCACTTCATCTACATTCAGGTCGTATTTACGCATGGAGTCAATCACCTTTAAAAGGCCCCATACGCCCACCCGGTTTCCGATGAAAGCCGGGGTATCTTTACACAACACCGATACTTTACCCAGGTACAGATCGCCATAATGCAGCAGGAATTTCGTAATCTCCGGATCGGTATCGGCCGTGGGGATGACCTCAAACAGCCGAAGGTAACGGGGCGGGTTGAAGAAGTGGGTGCCTGCAAAATGCTTCTTAAAATCCGCACTTCGGCCCTCGGCCATCAGGTGGATGGGGATGCCTGAAGTATTGGATGTTACGAGCGTTCCGGGCGTTCGGTGCTTCTCAACTTGCTCATACACCTTCTTTTTAATTTCAAGATTTTCCACTACCACCTCGATGGTCCAGTCGCAGTTTTTGATCTTCGAAAAATCGTCATCAAAGTTGCCCAAGGTGATGCGCGAAATAAATTTTTTGCTGTAGAGCGGTCCTGGTGATGACTTGACACATTTGTCGAATGACGATTGAACAATCCTGTTCTTCACCAACTTGTTGTCAAGCGTTAGTCCTTTTGCTTTCTCGTCTTCGGTAAGTTCGTTCGGTGTGATGTCGAGCAACAACACTTCGCAGCCGATGTTTGCAAAATGACAGGCGATGGCTGAGCCCATAACACCGGAACCGAGCACGGCAACTTTGCGGATGGATCGTTTCATAATTCGTTGTTCGTTATTCGTTGTTCGTTATTCGTTGTTCGCTTACCGATGAACGAACAACCAACAACAATTAGCTATAGGTTTGTTCGTAAATAGTATTTCGTTCAATAATCTTGTTAATGGATTGAATCACTTCGAAGAATACCTCGAGTTTTGCGGCTGGTATTTCTTCGCGGACAGCTTCATTAAACCTCAGCACGGTTTCCTTGGCCCGTTCCCTTCCTATTTTACCTTGCGGGGTTAAAAAAATCCGCACCGATCGCTTATCGGTTTTGTCCACTTCACGGTAGATAGCGCCCTGTTCTTCGAGCGATTTGAGCAGGCGCGTGAGGCTGCGGGATTCAAGGCCCATAAGGGGACCGATTTTCGTGGCGGGAGTTCCTTTTTCTGAATCAATGTTCAAGAGCACAAAGCCTATGGCCATGGTAGCGTTATAGCGGGCTGCCTGCTGGTTATACATGCGTGAAATGGCATGCCAGGCCGAGCGGATGTGATAATCAACGGTTTCTTCGCGCTTCATAAACCCCCTATAGGGGTACGAATATAGGAAAATTTGTTATGCGCGCATACTAATTGTTTAAAATTTTAGTTGCTTTCTCAGCTATTTACTGGTTTCGCGGGGGCAAATCGAAGGCTTTTGCCTCATGCGCCAGGTGGCCTTTGTGCGAGC
>CAYNIH010000064.1:0-1314 GCA_964397115.1 uncultured Roseivirgaceae bacterium
CCAATACTTTTGAAATACTGGGCCTGAAGGAACTGCTAACCATTGCCGGTGATAAAGCGCAGGCCAAACAACTGCTGGCGGCATGAAAAAGGTATATAAAGTCGGGTGCAGCATCGAAAACCTAAGGGGCATCCGGGATTTTATCCGGAATGCTCTCAAACCTTATGGGGTGCGCGAACTGGACATCAGCGAAATGGTGCTGGCCATGGATGAAATGTGCTCAAACCTGATGATCCACGCCCACCAGTGTAATCCGGATGACCTCTTTGAGCTTACCGTAAGGCTGGACAAACGCAAGGGAATTATCTTTGAAATAATTGACGATAAAAGTGTTTTCGACATCAATGCCTTTCAGGAACCTGCCCTTGATCACATCGTACATGAGAAAAGGAAAGGCGGTTTGGGTATCCGCCTGGTTAAAGCCATTATGGACGAAATTGAATACCATCAGCAAAACGGCAAAACAATCTGCCGGCTTACAAAAAAAGTTCAGTTCAATTAACTTTGCCGGTTCATTTACACGATGATGAGAGGAGGAATGCTAATTCTGCTCATAGTTAGTTTTGGTATGGCCGGTGCTCAAAGCAAAAAGGAAGTGCCCCTACTTTTTGTTATTAACCAGCGCCCGGTTACTGCCGATGAGTTTGTTTACGTGTACCGTAAAAATCATCCTGATGAAAAGGAGGAGTACACAAAAACAAAAATTAACGAGTACCTGGATTTATTCATTAATTTCAAATTGAAGGTTGAAGAAGCCCGCGCCCGCGGACTGGATACTACCTCCACCTTTTTGCGTGAGTACAATACCTATCGCGAAGAACTGCTTAAACCCTACCTACCCGAAAGCAACCTGGTGGATAGCCTGGTAAAACTTACCTATGCCCGGCTGTGTGAAGAAGTCAGCGTTTCGCACATCCTGGTTAGCATAAAACCAAACCCGGCTCCTGCCGATACGGTTGAAGCCTGGAAAAAGATAATGGAGATTAAAAGGAGGATTGGTGCGGGAGAAGATTTTTACCGGTTGGCCAACCAGCTTTCTGATGACCCTTCCGCACGCTACAACAACGGCCAACTTGGCTATTTCACGGCCATGCAGATGGTTTACCCATTTGAAACAGCAGCCTATTCCGGTAAACCGGGCGATATAGCCGGACCGGTACGCACACGGTTTGGCTACCACCTGGTGAAAATTGAAGACCGGAAGCCAGCGCGTGGCGAAGTGGAGGTGGCCCACATTATGCTGCGCACCGGAACGGGGCGGGACGACACCAAAACCCGCGATTTGATTTTTGAAATTTACGACCAGCTTAAAGG
>CAYNIH010000064.1:1324-12113 GCA_964397115.1 uncultured Roseivirgaceae bacterium
CCTGGGCTGAGTTGTGCTCAAAATACTCGGAGGACCAAAACTCTAAAAGCAACGGGTGTAAACTGCGTCCCTTTGGCGTTGGCACCATGGCTTCGGTGCCGGAGTTTGACCGTGTTGCCTTTTCACTGCAACAGCCCGGTGAATTTTCCGATCCGTTTCAAACGGCATACGGCTGGCACATCGTTTTGCTTGAGCGCAAAATTCCGCTGCCTTCCTTTGAAGAGTTGGAAAGTTCCCTCAGAAGCCGTGTGCAGCGCGATGAGCGGGTGCAGGTATCGCGCGGAAAATTGATGGAAAAATTTAAAGCCAGGTTTTCATTCAGCGAAAATCAGGCGGTTAAAGAAAAAGTACTCGGGCTGGCCGATTCTACGCTTACTGCGGGGCAATGGCGCATCCGAACCTGGCCCGACCAGGAAGTAATGTGCTCGCTGGCCAACCGTAGTTTTTATGTATCGGATTTCCTGTCATTTGTAAAAGTCAACCAGCAAAAAGTGGTTGTTCAGCCAAAGGAATACATCAATCAGTTATATAACCGGTTTGTTGAATCGGCCATTCACAGCCAGGTAGAAACCAGACTCGTACAGTCAAACCCGGAGTTTGCCCGGTTGCAAAACGAGTATTATGAAGGAATCCTGCTGTTTGAAATTATGGAGCAAGAGGTGTGGAACCGGGCCGGTGAAGACTCAGTAGGGCAGCTTCGTTATTTTGAACAAAACCGGAACAAGTACCAGGCTGGTGAGCGCGCCACGGCAGTGCTCTATTATTCGGCAACTGAAGAAAACATTATTTCACTAAAGGAGTTGCTCGAAAAGGGCGACACCACGGCAGTTGAATCCTTTTTACAAACAAAGCGGATTAAGCGAGAAGCAGGGGTGTTTCAAAAAGCCGATAAACCGGTACTGGCCCAATTACCCTGGCGACCGGGCCTCCATACCACTCAAAACAACGGAATGTATTACCTTGCGCGGATCATTGAAATACGGCCGGCAGGGCCTGCATCGTTCGAAGAAGCACGGCCGGCTGTCATTTCGGATTACCAGAACTACCTGGAACAGCAATGGGTAAATGGCTTGAAAGAAAAATTCCCGGTATCAATTAATGAAAGGGGCAAAAGATACATTACAAAAAAACTGGTGCGGTAAATCGGCATGGTCACCTGCCTGGTGCCTTATTTTTTCTGTTTTGATTGCGGGCTGTGATTTCATCCGCATGAAAAAGGAAACAGCCTCGGCTGAGGTTGCGCAGCGCATACCGGTGGCGCGGGTTAATAAAACCTACTTGTACCGCGATGAACTGGCGGGCATTGTACCACCGGGAACAAACCCCGATGACAGCACCACCCGGGTAGAAGCTTATGTGAACAGTTGGACAAAAAAGCAGTTGCTTATCCAGGAGGCATCGCGTAAAATCAATATTAATGAAGCAGAGGTGGAGCGAAAAATTTTGGACTACCGCTACAGCCTGATTGCCTACGAATACCAGGCATACTATATCCGCCAGCATCTGGATACGGCCATACAAGCACAGGCTATTGAAAATTATTATAAGGAAAACATAGACAACTTTATTTTGAAGCAGAATATTGTAAGGGCTACCTTTATCAAGGTTCCGAAAACAGCCCCCCGCACCAACAAAATCAAAGGGCTGATCTTTTCAAAAAGAGAAAGTGAGAAGAATGAGCTCAAATCGTATTGCCTTAGCTTTTCGGCTGCTTATCATCTTGCCGACTCAGCCTGGATGGTGTTTGATGAACTGGTTAAAAATTCCCCTCTGGCGGAAATACCCAATAAGATTCAGTTTTTGAAAAGCAACCCGTATTACGAAACAACTGACGAAAACTATCTATACTTTCTTAAAGTAGAAGAGTACCGGATTTCCGACAATATTTCGCCTATTGAATTTGTTCGCGATGAGATAAAAAACATTCTGCTAAATAAACGCAAAGTAGAGTTGGCCAAACAACTGGAAGACGAAGTGTATACTACCGGAATAAAAAATCGGGAGTTTGAAATTTTTAAATAACAGGCAGATGCGAAGTGCACTAGTTGGTTATATTTTGATTTTGCTCGGAACCGCCGGGCGGGCTCAGGAATCGGAAGGTTTTGTAGTTGACAAAATCATCGGGAAGGTGGACAACTACATCGTGTTGAAGTCGGAATTGGACAAGGCTTACCAAGAATATGTATCTAACGGAGGACGGCCCGGTGAAGAGACCCGGTGCCAGTACCTTGCCTTGCTGCTGCGGAACAAGTTGATGATGGCCAAGGCCGAAATCGACTCCATTGTAGTGAGCGATTCGGATGTTGATGCCAACACCAAGCAGCGGATGGACATGATCCTGGCCCAGTATGGCGGGTCACAGGAAGACCTGGAGAAAAAGTTCGGCAAAACCTTTGAACAATTCCGCATGGAATTGCGCGACCAGGTGCGCGAACAACTGGTAATCAATGAAATGCAGCGCCATTTAACCAAAGACATTACCGTTACCCCGGCCGAAGTAAAGCGTTTCTTTAACAGGATACCCAAAGACAGCCTTCCCTATTTCTCGGCCGAAGTGGAAGTGGCCCAGATTGTAAGGGTGGCTAAAGTGAGCAACGCCCAAAAGGAAATTACCAAGCGTGAATTGATAGACATCCGCAATCGTATTATGGCCGGTGAAGATTTCAGCACCCTGGCCAGGAAATATTCATCCGACCCCAGCGTAACGGTAAACGGTGGCGACATGGGATTTGTCGGCCGAGGGGTAATGGTGCCTGAGTTTGAGGCAATGTCGTTTAAATTAAAGCCAGGCGAAATTTCCATGCCTGTTGAAACGGCATTTGGTTTTCATATCATCCAACTGCTGGAACGGAGGGGGAACGAGTACCATTCGCGCCACATTTTAATGGCGCCAACGCCTTCCAAACAGGACGTTGAAAATGCCAGCCGGTTTCTTGACAGCCTGCGCAAACAAATTTTTAAAGACACCATTTCCTTTCAGCGTGCCGCCAAAGAGTTTTCGGACGACATCCGCACCAAAGGAAACAGTGGGTTTTTTACCGATGATGAGGGGGGCACACGCATCTCAGTTGATGAACTGGATCCGGTAGTGTTCTTTGCTATTGATACGATGAAGGTAGGATCTGTTTCAAAACCATTGGTGTATCGTACCGATGATGGAAAAGAGGCTGTGCGCATCCTTTATTACAAATCCCGCACACCACCCCACGCAGCCAGCCTGGAAAAAGACTGGGACCGCATCCGGGCAGCCGCGCTGAATGAAAAACAAAACCGTATCCTCGAAAAATGGTTTACTAAAGCAAGGCGCGATGTGTACATCAGCATTGACCCCGCCTATAATTATTGCGGCATTCTGGATGAGTAGATCGCTTGTGTAAAACAACAACCACTTAAAATCATTTCCCGTTAGGTTTACCAACTAACCCATATACCATGACCCGATTTGCAAACGATGTGGAAGCGGCTGATGTCCTGGCGGCAACCTATAAAAACCTGACAAGGGAAATCGCCAACGTCATTGTCGGGCAGGATGAGGTGGTGCGCCTGGTGCTTACCGGCATATTTTGCCACGGCCATTCCCTGCTGGTGGGAGTGCCGGGCCTGGCCAAAACCCTGCTCGTACAAACCATCGCCACCTCCCTCGACCTGCAGTTTAAGCGAATCCAGTTTACACCTGACCTGATGCCATCGGACATCCTGGGGGCTGAAACAATGGACAAGGAACGAAATTTCAAGTTTGTTAAAGGTCCGGTTTTCGCCAACATCATCCTGGCCGATGAAATTAACCGAACTCCTCCCAAGACACAGGCCGCGTTGCTTGAATCCATGCAGGAGTATGCCGTTACCATTGCCGGTGTGCGTTACGAACTGCCCAAACCGTTTTTCGTGCTGGCTACGCAAAACCCCATTGAACAAGAGGGTACTTACCCGTTACCCGAGGCGCAACTTGATCGGTTCATGTTCAACATCCTGCTCACCTATCCTTCGATGAAGGAAGAAATTGAGGTGGTAAAAAACACTACTACAGACGAACCGCGAAAAGTAAACACCATTCTCACGGCCGATGACATAAATGCTTTCCAGCACCTGGTTCGCAGGGTGCCGGTGCCCGACAATGTTATTGAGTATGCAGTAATCCTGGTAAACAAAACCAGGCCTAATACCCGGGGCGGATCGGCCGAGGCCACAGAATACCTGGAGTGGGGAGCGGGTCCGCGGGCATCGCAGTTCCTGGTGTTGGGCGCCAAGTGTCATGCGTTGCTCAACGGCAAGTACTCACCCGATATTGAAGATATTCAGGCCATCGCCAAGCCCGTGCTGCGCCATCGCATGGTGCGAAACTTCAAAGCCGAGGCCGAAGGCATTACCATTGATGAGTTGATTGAAAAGATGATGGGGTGAGGCAAGGTTAATTGATCACTTCATCGGTAACGATTAGTTCATTGCCATTAAGTATGGTTTGATACTGCCGTAACGGCCGCCAGGCAGGGCCACCGGTAGGGTCACCCGTGAAATTGAACGTAGAACCACAGCAGGAATCTTCCATGAAAAGGGTGGACAAGTGCACGCCTACTGTGGCACATGCATTGTTCGGCTGGTAGGAGCAGTTCCGCTCAAAGGCACGATAGGTGGAAGCATTTACCCGGTGAACAATAATTCCGCGCACTCCGCCATTAACGTATTTTGAACCACCGTTGGTAGTAAGCACCAGGTTTTCGGGTAAACTCAAGTTAATAAAAATATCGGCAAAAGTTACCGGGGGTATCGGGTCATCCGATAAGTCGGATGAACAACTCAGTGCAAGTACCGTTAGAGTGGTCAGCACCGGTTTCCTGAATAATAGTAAAATCCGCTTAGGTGTAATCATAAAAGCCCTTGCCGCTCTTTCGCCCGTTTTGTCCGGCATCTACTTTTTGTTGCTGGATGCGGCTGGGCCTGAACCTGGCTTCCTGGTGAAAGGCGTTGTAGATGGAGGTAGTAACGGCAAAATTCGTGTCCACTCCAATCAGGTCCATCAGTTCAAAAGGTCCCATTTTAAATCCGCTTGCCCTCATCAGCGTGTCTATGGTTTTACTGTCGGCAACTTGTTCTTCGAGCATCTTAAGGGCTTCCACATAGTAGTGCCGGGCCACACGGTTAACGATAAATCCGGGGCTGTCTTTTACCACCACGGCAATTTTTTGAATACTTTCGGCAAAGGCCAGCAACCGTAAAACCGTTTCAGGAGCAGTTAATGATCCGCTGATAACTTCAACAAGTTTCATTACCGGTGCCGGATTAAAGAAATGTAGGCCAGCAAAACGGTTGGGGTGCTTCAGTATGGATGCGATTTGTGTTATGGGCATGGAGGAGGTGTTGGTGACAAGCAGGGTGGCGTTGGGATTAGCTTCCTCCAGTTTGCTGAAAAGTTCTTGCTTTACTTTTAGGTTTTCGGCAACCGCCTCGATAATTAAATCAGCTTTCAGGTTATGAAGGTTTTCAACCACCCGTACCCGGGCCATGGCCTGGCTGCGTTGTTCAGCATTAAGTTTACCTTTATTCACTAATGCATCGAGAGCCTGAGCTATTGCCGTTACCCCTTTATCGGCTAAGGGTTTTGAAATGTCATACAGTAAAACGGTGTAACCGTTAACGGCACACACCTGGGCGATGCCCTGCCCCATGGTGCCCGCTCCGGCAATGCCAACGGTATTGATTTTTCCGGATTCCATCAGATGACGGTATGGAATTGTTTTAAAAAGCGAACGTCATTCTCTGAAAACAAGCGCAGGTCGTTTATCTGGTACCGCAGCATGGTCACCCGTTCAATGCCCATACCGAATGCAAAGCCGGTAAACTCATCGGGGTCAACGTTGCAGTTACGCAGCACGTTGGGATGGACCATGCCCGAGCCGGCAATTTCTACCCAGCCGGTATGTTTGCATACGTTGCAGCCGGAGCCGTTGCAGATGAGGCAGGTGATATCAATTTCAGCACTGGGTTCAGTGAAGGGAAAAAAGGATGGACGAAAACGAATTTGAATTGCTTTGCCGAACATTTCCCTGGCGAAGTGATAAAGCGTTTGCTTCAGATCGGCAAACCCAACGTTGCGGTCAACGTACAATCCCTCCACCTGGTGAAAGAAACAATGTGCCCGTGCTGAAATGGCTTCGTTGCGGTACACGCGACCCGGCATAATGGCGCGGAATGGAGGTTTCCCGTTGGTCATCAGCCGGATTTGCACATTGGAGGTATGGGTGCGGAGCAACACATCCGGATTTTTTTCAATGAAAAAAGTGTCCTGCATTTCGCGGGCCGGATGATTTTCGGGAAAATTAAGTGCCGTAAAGTTGTGCCAGTCGTCTTCTATTTCAGGGCCATCCGCAACATTGAAACCAAGCCGTTCAAAAATTTCAATGATCCGGTTGCGGGTAAGGGTTAGCGGGTGGAGGTTACCCGTTTTGTTGGAAATTGGCGGCAGGGTAAGGTCGGGTACATCGTGAAGGGGTTCATCGCGTTCAAGGGCTTTGGAAAGTTCGGCCAGTTTGGCTTCGGCCGCCTGTTTTAATTCATTCAGCAGTTTGCCCAGTTTCTTTTTTTCTTCAGCCGGCACTTTTTTCAATTCATCAAACAGCGCAGCAAGAGTTCCTTTCTTGCTGATGAATTTTAACCGGAAGGCTTCTACGGTTTTGCGGCCGGTGCCGGCAAACTCCTCAACTTCCCGGAGCAGATTAGCTATGCGTTCTTCCATTGCTCAATACAAGGGTTAAAAATACGATTTCATTTTTTTAGTCTTTACAGCGTCCTCGTCAGCATTTTCTTTCCGTACCCGGTTTTGGAGTAGCCGGTCAAGCAGAATGCTTAACCCGGTGGAGGTTATCACCAGGGTCGGTATCACGAGGTTATCGTTGTACTTGCTAAACAGGATGCAGGCACCGATAAACAGGCATTGAAAAAGCCCCAGCAACAACGTGGTTTGCTGATGGGAAAAGCCAAGCCTCATTATGCTGTGATGGATATGGCTTTTATCGGGTGTAAAGGGTGATTGTGCGCGTGCCACCCGTATTAAAAATATCCTGAGCGTATCGGCCAGGGGGATAATTAATATGGAAATGGCGGGGGCGATCGATCCGGTAAACCGGTATGGATGAGAAACCGGCAGGTGATAATTGTGTTCAATAAAGTGGATGGCAAAAATGGCCAGGGTCATTCCGATAACGAGCGCTCCCGTGTCGCCCATAAAAATCTCAGAAGGTTCCCAGTTAAAAATCAGGAAAGCAATAATGGCACCCATCATGCAAAAGGCGAGGATGGCAAAGGTGGTGTCCCCGGCAAGAAAAAACCATGTACCAAATGCCAGTAAGGCAATGGCAGCAATGAAGCCCGCCAGGCCGTCCAGCCCGTCAATCAGGTTGAAGGAGTTGGTAATCACGATGATGGTAAACATCGTTAAGAGGTAGCTTACTGGCAGCGGGATCGCATGAAGACCCAAGAACCCGTAAAACGATGTTAAACGCAGGTCAAACAAACAGATCAGGATACCGGCTGCCAGCACCTGTCCCAGTAACTTCATATACGGTTTTAGCGGAACCAGGTCATCGCGCACGCCAATAAAAAAAATAACAAACTGGGCAATAAGAATATACCTGATATCCTTCCATTGGCTAAGGTCAACCCAGATCAACGAAGCAATCGAAAACCCCAGGAAGATGGCAATGCCACCCATGGAAGGGGTAATCTTTTTATGAATTTTTCGCCTTCCGGGAATGTCCACCAGGTTTTTTTCAAGCGAATATTTGATGATCACAGGAATGACCAGAAAACAGATTACAAACGAGGTGATGGCAGCGGCTGTGAGGAGGGCCATACAGAAAGGTTCAGGTGGTCATCGTTCAAAAGTAAGGATTAAATCGGTGGGGTTATTTGCGGAGAAGGCTAAAAAAATCACGAATTGCTGTGCAAACAGTGGTTACCTCTTCGTTGGTCAGTTCCGGAAAAACCGGCAATGAAAGCACCTCTTGCTGGAGAACGCTGGTTACGGGGAACTCCGAAAGTTTGTGCTGTAAATGGCGGTAGGCGGGTGTAAAGGGCAGGCCCAGCGGATAATGCACGGAGGTTTCAATTCCTTTTGATGCAAGGAAGGTTCGTAACGTGTCGCGGTAGGGGGTGCGTACGCAATAAATGTGAAAGGCATGGGTGGTGCCCGGTCGGGTTGCCGGCAAAATTAATCCATCAATTTCCATTAACACATTGTGGTATTGTGCTGCAATTTCTGCCCTTCGCTTATTCCACTTTTCCAGGTGGTTGAGTTTTACAGAGAGTACGGAGGCTTGCAGCGCATCCATCCGGCTGTTGGTTCCTTCCATCAGGTGGTCGTCTTTTTGGAGGGCGCCATGGTTGGCAAGTCTTCTTACTCGTTCGGCAAGTTGCGTATTGCGGGTGAGCACGCAGCCAGCATCGCCATAGGCACCAAGATTTTTGGTCGGATAAAAACTGAAGGCCGAGGCAACTCCGACTGTTCCAGCAACGCTCCCGTTTTCTTCCGAAAGGTGAGCCTGCGCACAGTCTTCAATAAGAAAGAGGTTGTATTGTTCGCAGATTCGTTTTAATTCAGTTACGGGAGCGACCTGTCCGTATAAGTGTACGGCAATAACGGCTTTGGTTTTTGAGGTAATTTTTTCTTTAACGCGCAACGGGTCGATGGTGTAGTAATGCGGATCCACTTCGCAGAAAACGGGTTTTAATCCGGCAAGCGAAACGGGCTCGGCCGTGGCAATGCAGCCCCATGCCGGAACCATCACCTCGGAGCCGGCAGGCAACGCCAGCGCTTTTAAAATAAGAAACAGTGCATCGGTTCCGTTGCCGGTGTTGATGCAATGCGGCATACCCAGGCGTGCGGCAAACTGATTTTCAAAACGGGATACGGCTGCTCCGCCAATAAACCGGGATTCGGTGAGCACGTGATGGATCGCTTCATCCATTTCGGGTTTGATGGACTGGTACTGCCGCTGTAAATCGATAAACGGTATGCCCATGTTACCGGCTTAATTTCTGCTGCCATGCCCAGGCGTGCACCAAGGCGTCTTCGGGTGAGTAACGGGGTTTCCAGTTCATTGCCCGGTTAATTTTAGCCGAATTGGCATACACTTTTTCAACATCGCCCGGCCTGCGCGGCCCGATACGGAATGGAAGCCTGGCTCCGGTTTTTTTGATGAACGCATTCACCAGTTGAAGCACCGATACCCCGAGACCAGTGCCCACATTAAATGCTTCGTACAGGTGCTGACTGCGCTGGCTGTCCAGGTAATCCAGCGCCTTAACATGGGCTTCGGCAAGGTCAACCACATGAATAAAATCGCGGATGCACGACCCATCGGGTGTGTTATAATCGTTACCGAAAACAATAAGCTGATTGCGCCAGCCGGCAGCGGTTTGTGTAATAAAAGGCACCAGGTTATTGGGTGTACCCATGGGCATTTCGCCAATGTGTGCCGATGGATGCGCACCTATGGGGTTGAAATAGCGAAGGGAGATGATGCGCAAGCCGGTTTTGTAAACGTCTTCGAGAATCTGCTCGCAGATTTGTTTGGTGAGTCCGTAAGGCGATTCGGCTTTTTTAAAGGGTGCCTGCTCGTCAACGGGTATGTTGTCGGGCTGCCCATACACCGTGCAGGATGAGGAGAAGATTAAATCCTTAACACCCTGTTGGTGCATTACCTGCAATAAAGCAATGAGGGAACCGATGTTGTTTTCGTGGTACTCGATTGGTTTTTGCACTGATTCGCCAACGGATTTGAGTGCAGCAAAGTGCATCACGCCCTCTATGGGGCCTTCGGTTTTAAACAATCGGTTCAAAAATTCCTTGTCGCGGCAGTCGCCCTGGTGAAAGGTTACTTTTTTACCGGTAATTTTTTCGATGCCCCTAATCAGGGTAAGGTCACTGCTCATCAGGTTATCCATCACCACTACCTCATGCCCTGAGTTAATCAGTTCAACTACCGTATGGGCGCCAATGTATCCGGCACCTCCGGTGACCAGTATTTTTTTTGAACTGCCCATTTCAAAGTCGTTCTGTTACCACCGATTTGTCCAGAAATCCTTTAACATCATACACTACGGCACCCGGGCTTTTTATGGCATTCAGGTCAAGCGATTGGAATTCGCTGTGGCTTACGGTAAGCACGATGGCATGGTATTTTTTTGCCGGTGTTCCAATCAGATCGAAACCGTATTCGTGTTTCACTTCTGCGGCATCGGCCTGCGGATCGTACACGTCAACGTGGGTGCCGAAACTTTTCAGTTCGTTAATTACATCCACCACCTTGCTGTTGCGTATGTCGGGGCAATTTTCCTTAAAGGTAATGCCCAGTACCAGGATGTTGCTGCCGTGGATGGGCAGTTTATTCTGCGCCATCAGTTTAATAACACTGTTGGCCACGTGGGCGCCCATGTTATCGTTAATGCGCCTGCCGGCATTGATAATTTCGGGGTGGTAGCCGAGGCTCTCGGCTTTGTGCACCAGGTAATAGGGGTCAACGCCTATGCAATGGCCTCCTACCAGGCCGGGCTTAAAGTTGAGGAAATTCCATTTTGTGCCGGCAGCTTCCAGCACTTCGTGGGTGTCGATACCCATTTTTTCAAAAATCAACGCCAATTCGTTTACAAAAGCGATGTTGATGTCGCGCTGGGCATTTTCAATGACCTTTGCGGCTTCGGCTACTTTAATGGAGGAGGCTTTATGCGTGCCGGCCTGGATGATCGTGCGGTAAAGCCGGTCCACCTTTTCGGCTACTTCGGGGGTACTGCCGCT
>CAYNIH010000065.1:0-12084 GCA_964397115.1 uncultured Roseivirgaceae bacterium
TGCAACCGGTTTTAAGGCTACGGTGCACTCTGCTTTTATTAATGATAAGGGCAAGAAGGTAATGGAAGGAGACATGGAAATGACATGCAGTAATGGTGTGCTGGTGATGGACATGAGAAAATTTATCCCGCAGGAGCAACAGCAGGCATTTAGTTCGTACGAAATGAAAATAGAAGCAGAAAACCTCGAACTGCCTTCTAAGCTAACACCCGGCCAATCGTTGAAAAACGGATCCATTACCATGACGGCCATAGGGAGTCCTCTCCCTATGACGCTTTCGGTAGCCATAACCGACCGGAAAGTAGCCGGCAAAGAGAGCATAACCACCCCGGCCGGAACATTTGACTGTTATAAAATAACAAGCAAAACCACCACCCAAACCAAAATGGGGATGAACATCACGTTTGAGTTTTCTACCACCGAATGGATTGCTGAAAAAATTGGTATGGTGAAAAGTGAATCGGTTGATAAGAACGGAAAGTCAGCCGGTTACACGATACTGGTGAGCAGAAAATAATCTGATTGCCGGGGTACGGTAACGGGATTTCCTCAGCCCACGATAACTGACGGATGTGATTGCCTGCTCAACCTACCAATTCGTGCCGCGATGGTACCCGTTTGGAAAAGGTAATCCTCAAACTCGGCAACATGTTGTGCGGCAATGCAAACCAGCAACCCCCCGCTCGTCTGCGGATCGCAAAGCGTAAGTAAAGACTCTGTCCCTATTCCGGATACTTTCTTTTCGTAACTCTGCCAGTTGCGCATGGTGTTATCGGGGTAAATCATTTTTGTGAGATAGTAACCCAGGTTTTTAATCAGCGGTATCGAAGAGTAGTCCAATTCGGCTGATAATCCGCTGCCTTCACACACCTCAAGCAGGTGACCTAACAAGCCAAAGCCGGTTATATCCGTCATGGCGGTTACGTAATCCAGTTGGCCCAGTTTTTCTCCGAGCCGGTTAAGCTGGCTCATCACGTTCACGGCTTCTTCAACGTCTTCTGCAATGGCCAGCCCGCGTTTTTGGGCAGTGGTGATAATGCCCGTTCCTAACGGCTTGGTAAGGTAAAGCAGGTTGCCCGGCCGGGCGGTGTTGTTTCGTTTCAGGTGCTGCTTCTTCACCGTTCCGCTCACCGCTAATCCAAATAGGGGTTCCTGGCTGTCGATGCTGTGCCCACCGGCTAGGGGTATGCCGGCATCCTTGCATACCGAGCGGCTGCCATGCAGCACCTCCTGGGCGGCCTCGATAGGTAGTTTTTCCAATGGCCATCCGAGGATAGCCAGTGCCAGCAAGGGGCTTCCGCCCATGGCATACACATCGCTTAATGCATTGGCCGAAGCAATAACTCCAAAGGCAAAGGGGTCGTCAACTATGGGCAAAAAAAAATCGGTGGTACTAATAAGGCACGCCTCATTGTTTAGCTCGTACACAGCGGCATCATCTTTCGTTTCGTTGCCTACAAGCAGGTGAGGAAAGGGGGCTATGGTTTCGTTCGTGTGCAGGATTTTTTCAAGCATTGCCGGGGCTATTTTGCAGCCGCATCCGGCACCGTGTGAGTATTGAGTGAGGCGTATATTCATTTGGGTTTGGCTTTGTTATACTTCTACCTGAGAGGTTAATAATGGCTGAATAACAGCGTCCAAATTTTTTCCATCCCACGAAAGCCGGTTAACGATTCGCGGCTGTTTGCGGGTCAGGCCGTTTCGGTAAGCTTTATCGTAATAAACCAGCAATGCATCAATGGCTGCGTGCCAGTTGCCTTCCAGTATTTTTTCTTTAGTTGATTTATAATGCTGGCCGCCAAGTTTTTTTATGATGCCGGTCATCGCCTGAAGAAATTCAGCCGGATCAGATTTGCCGTATTCATTGACGAGTCGGTTTATCCGGTTTTCTTTGTCAACCTGTATTTCAATCAACGGACTATCGCAAAGTTTCTTCCATAGCGCCAACGGAAGAAATATTTTTCCGATAGCGATGGACTCATCTTCAATCCAGATTCGCTTGGTCACATCCAGGGTGCCAATGTGTTCGAATAAATTATTCTCAAATTGTTCGGTAGTGGGTTGAGGGGGCATCATCAAGCCCCCGAACACCGAGCCTTTGTGGTGCGCCAGTTGCTCCAGGTCAATTACCTGCTCACCGGCCGCAGCCAGTGCCCTAAGAACTTCTGTCTTACCACTGCCCGTACACCCGCCAATTACCATCAACTGAAAGGGCAACTGAAAGGAGCGTTGAACAAGCTGGCGATAGGTTTTGTATCCACCTTTCAACTGCCGCGTTTTTAGGCCGGCCATTTGCACAAACCGGCAAAAAAAATCCGAACGCATGCCTCCCCGCCAGCAATAAACGATGATTTCTTTTTCTTCTGCTAAGCGCTCGGCCTCGCTTATCATGTCGGCCAGTCGTGGGCCCACCAGCCGGAAACCGGTTTTTACTGCTTCAGTTTGCCCCTTGTTTTTGTAATCCGTTCCTACTGCAGCCCGTTCTTCATTAGTGAGGAGCGGGATGTTTGCTGCACCCGGAATGTGCCCGGTTTGAAATTCACCCTCCGAACGGACATCAATAAGCGGCAGACTTTTTCGAAGGACAAGAAATTCTTCGGGTGAAATGACCATGCCTTCAAGTTAGCACGATCAAGGATTACTGCCAAAAGCCGGTTAGTTATCGGAAAACCGGACGGCCAGGTTTGTGGCTATGCCAATCCGGAATCCGTACGATTGGTATTGACCATCCTGAAAGGCAACTATTGCTTCAAGCCGGAAGAAGCGCAGGATGCCGTTAATGCCGTAACCAAGTTCGGTATAATTTTTAGACGTTGGTGTGGCGAGGTAATTCATAAAAATGTTTTCACGTATGCCAAGCATACGTACCTCGTAAATGGAGGAAATTAGGAAGCGCCTGAACTGGTAGTGCATGTTGCCAACAAAATATTTTTCGGCCGTACTGTGCCGGTAATAGTCGAGCAGGCGGAAGCTGCCAATCGGGTCGGTGGTGGTAAACGGAGTGCGGTTGCCCAGAAAGTGTTTATAGTCCATAAATGCCAGGCTGTCGGCATTCAGAAATGTTCCTGCACGGACGGCCAGATGCATGCGGCCGCGCACACCAATGCCAAACTCGTGGCGCCCGCTAAGCTCGATGCGATCAAAATCCAATTTGCTTTTCAATTCCGAAAACCCCTTTTCGTAGTACAGGTGAAATGATGGTGACGAATTATCAATTTCCGATTTCCTGCCATTCCGTATGCGGTATTTAAGCCAGGGGCGTGCAGCAAATCCTATTGAACCGATAAATGCATGGTGTTCAAAAAAACCGGTGTTGGGAAGTTCAAGGCTAACCGGGGCATTGGGGGTGTACCCCTCAATCCTGTCGCGGTCGATCCATTTGTAATCTGTGTTGTTAAAAAGTTCCCTGCGCTTTGCCCACGACCAGCTTGTTTCGGCAGAGTACTTGGGGGAGAAGCGCTTCCGATAGTGAATTGAAATAAAATCACGCTCATAAATCTTCATCCAGTTTTGCTCTAAAAACAGAGTAGTGAAGGTATTGACTACCGGCAGGATGGGTTCGTCTGAGTTAAACTGCCTGATGTAGCGCCCCCCTTCAATTTCAAAGCGGTGGTTCCGGTTTCGCAGTTGGAACCGCAGGGTGCCGCTGGCGGTTTGACGGGAAAAGGTATACCGGAAGGTGGGCCTGATGTTAATGCGGGTACGGTTTGTGTCCTGGACGATGATGCCGTAGTTGAGCCGGTAGATGAGGTTAAAACCTTCGACCGTGTTAAACCAGGTTTGTGGGGGTTCGATTTGCAAATTGGAGTGCTTTGATATTTTAAAGAAATCTCCTAACAATAAGTCCCAGGGCTGAAATCCTTTCTTGTTTTTTTTGGCGCGTTTAATTGTATCGCCCTCTTCGCGTTTTTTTTCTTCAATGGCAAGGCTATCGGTAATTTTATACCCTTTTACTTCTTCAATCGTAAGGGGCACCGGCCGTACGAGCGACCAGTAAGCTGAATCTTTTTTGTAGGCACCGCTGTCAACCTTAAACGAAGTGTTGTAAAGCACGTCCGGTTCTTTTTGTTCTTTGCGCTCTTCCTTTTCGTATTCTTTCAGGAGGGTCTTCAGTTCTTTTCGGGTAATTTCTTTTCCAGAGGCAATGCGCTCCTGAAGCTGCTGGTTTTTCTGGCCGAATTTCTTCTCAATTTCTTTGGCTTGTTCCTTGTGCAGCTTATCGTCAATTACTTCCATGGCCTCTACCACCAATTCGGGGTTGAGCACTATACGGTAATCGCTTACGGTGGCCAGGTAATTGTATTCGAATTCAAAACCGAAAAAACGGCCCCCAACTAAAAATTGCTGTGATACGGGGAGCCACGCCTTATCGTCAACGGGCGCGTAAACCTGTTTCACTCCGATTTTCACCCCGAGTTTTGTTGTGGTAATATCAAGGCTGTGAATGCTCCACCAGTCTTCTACTATAAAGATGGTTCCTTCCACTACGTTGTCGCCACGCGTACGCGGAGTAACTTTTATCCGGCTGATGTCATAGTTGCGGTCTTTAAACGTTCCCTGGTATTCAAATTTATAGTAGCCGAAGGCAGAGGGGGAGAGAGGGGAAACGGTTTCTGCAATCACGGGTTGGTAAAAACTGCCAAAGATGAAGGCATTGGGCGAGGTGTTGTTGTCTTTACCATCACTGCGTATGGAAATTACTTTTTCTGAAAATGTATTGGGCCGCTTGTAGCGTATTTCACTTACCGATTCAGAAATAAATACCCGGTCTTTCTTGATGCCTTCTTTTTCCAGCGCCTTTTTTGCCAGCCAGGGATAATCCTTGAGTTTACCCGCTCCCTTAATGTAAACCCGTGCCGAGAAGCTGTCGATTTGCTGGGTATGATACCTGGCCTTGGCGATGGCCTTTCGCATGATGGTGTAGGCCGGATCTTCATTGCCTGACGAAATGGTTACCTGCTGAAGCACAATAACCTGCTGTTTCATTACGATGTTGAGTTCCTCGAAGTGGCTACCCACCGTTACCTGGCGTTCCTGGGTTTGATAGCCGAGGTATTGATAAACGACATCGTAGGTGCCGGGTGGCATTAATAGTTCGTAATACCCGTTAACATTGGTGGTAGTTCCGGTACTCAGTTGCTTAACGTAGATGGTGGCATAGGAGAGAACGGTTCCGTCATCGGCTTTAATGGTGCCGCGGATGCCTCCGCCAGAAGCCAGCGCAGGCAGCATGATAACGTGGAAATAGAAAATTTTCTTAACGAGATTCATCAAACCAGGTTATCTGTACCATTCATACCGGGATGCATTTTAAAAATTACAGGATTACTTTCACTGATAAAACTTTTTTGCCCGGATAATGGCTTCAACCGGATCCGGTACAAGGTAACGTACCGATTGGTTGTTTCTGATGCAGTTACGGATAAATGTGGCGGAAATGTCGATCACAGGCGCTTCAACCAGTTTAACGTTTGGATGACGCTTAAGTTCGGAACTCGTTACCTGACCCGAAATACTGGCCAGGCGCGGATAAACATACAGCCCGTAATCTTCTACAATTCGTTCGTAGTTCTTCCACCGGGTAAACATTTCGAGGTTATCTTCACCGATGATTACCTTAAACTGCTTATCAGGATGTTTTTCGGAAAGATGAACGAGGGTATGAATGGTGTAATTCGGTTTGGGTAAGTGAAACTCAATGTCAGAAACCTCCAGTTTATAATTGTCATACACTGCGGCCCGCACCATATCGTACCGGTCGAAATCATGAAGTAGTCCCTTACCGGGTTTTAATGGATTTTGAGGTGTGACAATAAACCACACTTTTTTCAGGTCGGTAGTCTCGGCCATGATGTTGGCAATAATCATGTGCCCGGTATGGATGGGGTTGAAGGAGCCGAAAAATAGTCCAACCTTCATTGGTTAGCGTGTTTAATGAATTCGGTTTTATTTGAATGCATCGTATAATCGTTGAGCTTCGGCCAGCGATTTATTTAAATCCTCATTAACCAGTACAACATCAAACTTATCCTGAAACGTCATTTCAAACTTTGCTTTGAAAAGCCGTTGGGAGAGGCTGGCATGCGATTCGGTGCCGCGCTTTTTTAACCGCTCTTCCAGTATCTCCATTGACGGGACCTTTACAAATACCGCCAGCGCTTTATCGCCAAAGTATTTTTTAAGGTTTAAACCGCCTTTTACGTCTACATCAAAGATTACGTTTTTTCCTTCATTCCAGATGCGCTCAATTTCGGATTTCAGCGTTCCATAGTAGTTGCCTTCGTAAACTTCTTCCCATTCAATAAACTCGTTGTTATCAATTTTCTTTTTGAACTCCTCGGGGGTAAGAAAGTAATAGTCTTTGCCATGTTGTTCGGAGCGCCCGCGTTTATCACGGGTGGAGGCAGAAATGGAAAAGCCCAGGTCGGGGTTGTTTTGAAGCAGGTGTTTCACAAGGGTGGTCTTTCCGGAACCGGAAGGAGCGGAGAAGATGAGCGCTTTGCCGGCCATTTACTGCGGGGTGATCTGCTTGATTTGATTTTTTATTTTTTCTATCAAATCGGGTGGGGCGCCATTGCCGTTGCATTTTTTTTGCAGCAGCACACGAATGGCCATTTCAAGTTCGTAGCCCTTGTAGCAGGGCATGCACTCTTCCATGTGGATTTTAAACTGCTGTTTTTCTTCGGGGGTGGCCTCTCCATCGAGGATTTTCTGGAGCATCTGCCTGCAGTTGAATGATGTGGAGGGGCCGGAGGAGTCGGGTAGTTGTGGCATACCGTTATGTGTTTTTGTAACCCATTTTTCTGGCGTAATCCGTAAGTTTTTCTTTCAGCAGGTTGCGCGCACGGTGAAGGCGGCTGCGCACCGTACCGATTGGTATATCCAGAATTTTCGCCATTTCATCGTATTTGAACCCTTCCAAATCACACAGGATTATCACCGTTCTGAAGTCCACATCCAGCGAGTTGAGGGCATTGGAAATCTCATCACCAATCATATCCTGCAGGGCCTCAACCCGCAAATCAGGTGTTATCTGGCGGTTTACATCGTCTGAGTTATAATAAGTCTCAACTTCCTGGTAGTCTACCGTTGAAGGCTCCTTACTCTTCTTGCGGTAATCGTTAATGAAACTGTTTTTTAAGATCCGAAACAGCCAGGCTTTGGCATTAGTTCCTTGCTGAAAGGAGTCAATAAACCGGTAGGCTTTTAAGTAGGTATCCTGCACCAAGTCGCTCGCATCATCGGCATCCAGGGTAAGCCGGTAAGCAAAGTTGTGCATGGAGTTAATGTGGGGCATAAACTCGTTATGGAAGATGCGGTGCTTTTCCGTTTCGGTGTAAGGCTGGCTGGTGCGTTCTTCCATGGGATTCAAAAGTAGCAACTTCTTTAGATAAATTATAAATAAAAGTCGCTGCCCGGTAGGGCAGCGACTGGGTACCATCAGATGGGTTAATTACCGTTTTGCCACAACGCCATTCAATGATTTTACCATGCGGATAAACTCAATCCGGTACCCTTCGCTATCAGCACCTCGCGCACCTTGTGCCAGTTGAATGACATCGTTATAGGTAAAATGGTTAATGTATTCCGAGTCACGCAACAGCATACCGAATCCGGCTACCGCGGCTGACCAGCGGAAGTTATCCGAGGTCTTTTCAAGAGGTACGGCTTCATCCATCAGCGGGTGTGTAATGAGTTTGCTCACCTCTTCATCAGGATTTTTATACCGGAACTTCACCGTCATCAACTCTTTCGATCTGCGTGCTGACGGATCGATTTTGCTGGTTTGGTACTTCAGTTCGTCAATCTTGAAAAATTTGCTTTCTACACCAGCGGGAATGATTTCATACAGGGCGGTTACCGTGTGCCCGGAGCCCAAATCGCCTGCATCTTTTTTATCGTTGTTGAAATCTTCATTTTTCAACATCCGGTTTTCATAACCGATAAGCCGGTAGGCCTGAACGTGTGCCGGGTTGAATTCGATTTGTAGTTTTACATCTTTGGCAATGGTAAAAAGTGTGCCGCCAAATTCGTTTACCAGTACTTTTTTTGCTTCGGTGATCGTATCAATGTAGGCATAGTTGCCATTGCCTTTGTTTGAAAGCGTTTCCAGCTTGGAATCTTTATAGTTGCCCATGCCAAAGCCGAGGACGGTGAGGTAAACACCGCTTTTCTTTTCTTCTTCAATGAGGCGTTCCATAGCGGCATTGCTCGACTCACCCACGTTAAAGTCGCCATCGGTAGCCAGGACAACCCGGTTATTTCCACCTTTTTTGAAGTATTGGCGAGCGGTAGCATAAGCCAGGCGTAGCCCTGCGCCACCAGCCGTTGATCCACCGGCTTCAAGGCGGTCAAGGGCATCGGTAATTGTTTTTTTGTCTGCCCCAGAAGTAGGTTCCAGCACCAAACCGGCTGCTCCGGCATATACCACTATGGCTACGTGATCCTGTTCGCGCAATTGGTTTACCAGCATGCTGAAGGAGGCCTTGAGCAGTGGCAGTTTGTTGGGCGCATCCATTGAGCCGGATACATCAATAAGAAATACCAGGTTAGCCGGTGGCAGGTTTTCGGTGGGGATGCGTTTGCCCTGCAACCCGATGTGCACCAGTTTGTGCTCTCGGTTCCACGGAGCCTCTGAGATTTCGGTGATGATGTTGAAGGGGTGTTCGCTGCCAGGTTGAGAGTAATCATAATCGAAATAGTTTATCAGTTCCTCGATGCGAACGGCATCTTTTGGCGGACGCTGGCCGTTATTGATGAACCTGCGGACATTGGCATAAGAGGCGGCATCTACATCAATTGAGAATGTTGACAGCGGATTGCGCAGCGCATCATGAAAAATATTTTCTTGGATGGCATCATATTCTTCGGTATTCCATTGGGGCCTTTGCGCATCGTGAAAATAGGGCTCCGCATATTCAGCGGGCGAATTCATTGCTTTACTTTTTTTCGGATTGGATTTATAATCATAACCGGTGGTAATTACTTCGCTGAGCTGGGTAACATCCAGCGACAGGGAAACATTGACAATATTGGCGGTTCCGATTTTTACTTCCCGGGTCATTAACCCGATAAACGAGAATACCAGGGTTCCTCCTGTTTTAGGAACAGAAATAGAATAGTACCCCCTTGCATCGGTAACCGTGCCTGTTGACGTTCCTTTTAAAAGAACATTCACACCAGGCAGGGGGCTGCCGTCTTCGGCTGAGGTTACGTTACCGGTAATCGTACGGTTTTCGCTCACCTGAAACCCCATGGCGGTAAACACCAGGGTAGCCAGAATAATCAGTTTGGTTTTCATAGAATTTGCTTTTAGTTACAATCCGGAGATGCAGCCGCAACCGGATTTCCATACGCACTCAAAAAATTCTTATCTTAAAAAATGCTTTCTCTCAACACCTTGTCGGGGATGACGGATAACGAGCTAATCCAGCGGTATAAGCTGGAGGGCGACTTAGCCGTACTGGGGGAACTGTTTAAACGATATTCCGCGCTGGTGTATGGTGTTTGCCTGAAATACCTGAAAAGCAGGGAAGATGCCCGCGATGCGGCTATGGAGGTTTACGAAAAGCTCACCAAAAGTCTGCTCCATCATGAGGTAAGCTATTTTAAAGGGTGGCTGTATGCCACTGTCCGCAATCACTGCCTGATGCAGCTCCGGGCGAAAAAAGGTAAGCCGCATGAAGAATTGCCTCCTTTTCTTATGGAAACCGATGGAGGGCAGCATCTGGATGGCGGAGATGAATTGGAGGGAAATCTTGTTAAATTGGAAAAATGCCTCGAAAAACTGGCTGCCGAACAGCAGCAATGCGTGCGGTTGTTCTTTCTGGAAGAGCGATGCTATGCCGAAGTAAGTCAGGCAACCGGATTTACCATGAACCAGGTAAAAAGCTACATCCAGAACGGTAAGCGAAACCTGAAGATTTGTATGGACAAAAATGACTGACTACACAACCGATATTAAACGCTACCTCAGCGGTGAAATGACTGCGGCCGAAATGCAGGCGTTGGAGAAGAGGGCGCTATCCGATCCGTTTCTTGCCGAGGCCCTGGAAGGGGCATCACAATTTACCCCGGCAGATTTCAGTAACGATGTAGCCGCACTTAACGATGAGATTGATGAGCGAAACGCCATTGAAATGAGAAAGGCGGCTGCTTCCAAAAGCGCAGTACTGTCGGGAACCACCGCAGCAGAGGTGCCCGGAATACGTCCCGTAAGCCATCTACGGTGGGTTTTCCGGATTGCCGCAGGCCTAGTGCTGCTGGCCCTGGCTACTTTTACAATTTGGAATTTTATAAAAGAACCGACACCCGATACTCTGGCGCTGAATGAGGTCATAAAGGAGCAACTTCCCGCTGGCAATGATGAAGCCGAATCTGAACAAGAATTGCCGGCTGAACCTTCTGCCGAACAAGCAGCCCCGGTTAAACCTGACGAGTCTTCACGGGCCGCCTCCACTTACCCTGCTGACACGAAATCTACTGACAGGATAGCGGTAGATAGGGAAACGGCCAAAGCACTGGAGACACCTGCTGCCGAACGACAAGCGGCACCGGTGTTAGCCGAAGCACCCAAAGGGAAGGAACAACCATTGCCCGAATCGGAAAAGGCCGTTGAACTGGCGATTGCGGATAACCGGCAGGAAGAAGGCAAACTTGAAAAGCGCGATCAGTTGGCAGATGAACGGAAGAAAGCCGCAGGGGTTGTCCGGTCGGATGTTTCGCAAAAGCGTAATATAATTCAGGGGCAAGTTACCTCAGCGGAGGATGGAAGCCCCTTACCGGGTGTGAACGTGGTAATAAAAGGCACCACCATCGGCACGGTTACTGATGCGGCAGGAAATTTTCAACTCGCATCTGACCTTGCAAGTCCATCGCTTGTATTTTCATTCATTGGTCTTCAATCGCAGGAAGTTGCTGTAAACGAACAAAAGCCGGTGGATGTTAAAATGACTCCAGACGCTGCGCAGTTAAGTGAAGTGGTGGTAACCGGGTATGGCATTCAGCACGAAGACTACCCACCTGTTGTACAGTTGGCGCATCCGGTAACCGGCAACCGCGCATTTAAACAGTATCTTGAAAAAAATATAAGATACCCCAAAGAAGCAGTGGATAAAAAAGTTGAAGGCAGGGTAACGGTAGAGTTTACGGTAGAGCCCAACGGCTCATTGACCAACTTTGTGGTGGTTCGCGGCATTGGGGTGGGTTGTGACGAAGAACTCATCCGGCTGGTGCGGGAGGGTCCCAAATGGGAGCCCACGCGCAAGGACGGAACAGCGGTGCGCGATAAGGTGCGCGTGCGCTTAAAATTTGATTTACCCGGGAAGTAAACCTGTAAGCAAGAGGTGTTAAACTACCTTTCTCCGAATCAGTTTGGCATAGGTGCGGCTAACCGGGAAACTTTTACCGGTGGTCATCTTCACCAGCATGCCTCCATTGAAGTGCTTTTCAATTTCTTTCAGATAATTGATGTTGATAATGGTGCTGCGGTGCACCCGGATAAACATATCGGGGTTGAGGATTTCTTCCAGTTTGCCGATGCCGGAGGAACTTACAAATTGATCTGTCTTGGTAGTAAGGATGGTATAATCTCCGGATGCCTCCAGGAACATGATTTCTTCTACAGGCAGGTTAATGAGTTTTTCCGACTTCTGTACAAAAATGTGGTTGTCGAACGAAGTTTTGTTTTCCGTCTTCATGCTGCGCAGCAATTCGCCCACATTGTTCTGCTCCAGGTTCATCCGGTCAACTGCCCGCTTTACGGCCAGCCTGAACCGTTCCTGGTTGATGGGTTTCAGCAGGTAATCCACGGCATTTTTCTCAAAGGCTTTAATGGCGTACTGGTCGTAGGCGGTTGTAAAAATTACAAACGGGTCATGGGCAATTTCTTCCAGTACCTCAAAGCCGTTCATTCCGGGCATTTGTACATCCAGAAAGATAAGTTCGGGCTTCAGCGAATCAATCAGTTCCACCGCCTCTTTACCTTTGGCGGCTTCACCGATAATACTCAGTTCGGGTTCACCGCCAATGTATTCCCGCAGCAGGTCGCGTGCCAGTTGCTCATCGTCAACAATCAAACAGGTT
>CAYNIH010000066.1:0-12001 GCA_964397115.1 uncultured Roseivirgaceae bacterium
TGATGGCCATTTCGGAAGAAACCGGCCGGCTGATTTTAGCCCGGAACGGAAAATATTTACGCGGACTCAAACTCAGGCAGGTGGAACAAAAGATCCTAGAATTCCTTCATGCTACCGAGCCCGCCAACTGGGAAGAAGTGCCGCAGGATGAAGAAGTGCAGGCGTAATGATTCAACCAGAGTTACCTCACTTTATCACGCCAAGTTCTTTGCCCACTTCGGTAAATGCGCTGATGGCTTTTTCAAGGTGATGCCGCTCGTGCGCAGCCGAAAGCTGCACCCGTATCCTCGCCTGGCCCCTGGGAACCACCGGAAAGAAAAATCCGATAACGTAGATACCCTTATCCAGAAGCTTATCGGCAAACTGCTGGGCGATAGGCGCTTCATGCAGCATAATCGGAACGATGGGGTGTTCACCGGGCTTGATATCAAACCCGGCTTTGGTCATTTCCCTGCGGAAATAAATTGTGTTTTGCTCCAGTTTATCGCGAAGCGCGGTGGTTTCTCCCAGCATGTTAAACACTTCAATGGATGCACCCACAATAGATGGCGCCAGCGTGTTGGAGAACAGGTAAGGCCGTGAGCGCTGGCGCAGCAATTCTATAATTTCCTTTTTACCGGAAGTAAATCCACCCGAAGCGCCTCCAAGGGCCTTGCCTAATGTTCCGGTAATGATGTCCACGCGGCCCATCACGCCCCGGTATTCGTGTACGCCCCTTCCTGTTTTGCCAATGAAACCGGTGGAATGACACTCATCCGACATAACCATTGCCTGGTACCTGTCGGCCAGATCGCAGATTTTATCCAGTTGGGCGATGGTTCCGTCCATTGAAAAGGCTCCATCGGTAACAATCAAAGTGTATTTTGCCCCTGCAGCACGCGCCTCGGTTAATTGTTTTTCCAGGTCAGCCATATCGTTGTGCTTATACCGGTAGCGCATGGCTTTGCACAGCCTCACCCCGTCAATGATGGAGGCATGGTTGAGTTCATCCGAAATGATGGCATCCTCAGCGCCAAGCAGGGGCTCAAACACTCCTCCGTTGGCATCAAAGGCTGCTGCATATAAAATGGTGTCTTCCGTACCCAGGAACTGTGAAATTTTTTGCTCCAGTTCTTTGTGGATATCTTGCGTGCCGCAGATAAACCGGACGGAGGACATGCCGAAGCCATGGCTGTCAATGGCGCGCTTGGCGGCTGCAATAACCCGGGGATGCGAGGAAAGGCCCAGGTAGTTGTTGGCGCAGAAATTGATTACCTGCTTGCCGCCCTGAATGGTAATATCGGCACCTTGAGGTGAGATGATGATGCGTTCTTTTTTGTATAGTCCTGCTTCACGAATGGAAGCCAGCTCTTTTTCAAGGAATGCTTTTAACGTGTACATAATGCCTGGTTACGGGTTTTTAATGACGGGTGCAAAGTTAGCCGCTTCCGTCAAAAGTGACAGGCACCGGAGAACCGAAAGCATGAAAATTACCTAACTTTCGGACTGCAACACAAACCATGAAAACTCAGAAAATACTGGTAATCGGTGCAGGTGGCCAGCTTGGCTCAGAACTGGTTCAGGGCCTCTGGCAACTGTATGGCCGCGAAAATGTTTTTGCCACAGATATTAAAGACCCGCAAGGAATACTGGCCCAGGGCAATTTCGAAATACTGGATGTACTGAAACAAAAGCACCTGTATGAGTTCATCCAAAAAAACAACATTACCCAGATTTATCACCTTGCTGCCGTGCTTTCAGCCACCGGTGAAAAAAATCCGAAGTTCGCCTGGCACCTGAACATGGATGGCCTGATTCACGTGCTGGATGCAGCCGTTGAATTTAAACTGGAGAAAGTTTATTGGCCGAGTTCCATTGCCGCCTTCGGACCCGCCACCCCCAAACAACATACCCCGCAGGATACCATTATGGACCCTACCACCATCTACGGCATCACCAAACTGGCCGGTGAACGGTGGTGCGAGTGGTATCACCGAAACAAAGGCGTTGATGTGCGCAGCCTCCGCTACCCGGGACTGATTGGCTACAAAACCAAACCCGGTGGCGGCACCACCGACTACGCAGTGGATATTTTCTTTAAGGCCATTACCGAAAAGAAATTTGATTGTTTTCTCAAGCCCGATACCTACCTGCCCATGATGTACATGGAGGATGCCGTAAAAGCCACACTCGATTTAATGGAGGCCCCGGCCGGGCAAATTAAAATCCGATCGAGCTACAATATTTCAGCGATGAGTTTCTCCCCGGCCGAAATTGCCGAAGAGATAAAAAAACACATACCCGAATTTACCATCTCCTACCATCCGGATTTCCGGCAGGCCATTGCCGACAGTTGGCCTAAGTCCATAGACGACTCCCGTGCACGCCAGCATTGGGGCTGGCAACATTCGTTTGACCTGGCGCGAATGACCGCTGACATTCTGAAAAACCTGCCGGTGCTGCTGGCACAGGAGGTGTGATCAGTTCAGGACAACAAAGCGGACAACCCTGGCAACCTTTACCGAAGAGTACTTCAGTAAGTAAACGCCCGGCTTAAGCGGATGGGTAAACGCAATCACTCCCCCTGCTTCAGTTGCAGCAACATCGGCAACAACGGTACCCACGGTGCTGATGATCTGGATACGGTCACCATCGTTAGGAGAGAAATTGGTTTCAAAAGCAACGAACTCTGCCGGTGAAGGATTGGGCAATACCCAAATGTCATATCGGCCATGGTAGTGTTGTGATATAGGACCAAAATATTCAACCGATCCATCCAGATCTTCTGCCTTCAGGCGATAATAAGAGATCCCGATCCGCGGGTTCCTATCAACGTAGGAGTACTCCCTGAGGGAATAGGTGTTGTACCCTGCTCCCGGAATAACTCCGATATCCTCGAAGGAAAAATTACCATCTGCACGCTGAACAACGAACCGGTCAAATCCTTCCTCTTTTTCAGTTGCCCAATCGAGGCGTATGGTCTGCTCTTCAGTACGTGCAATAAAATAAACCAGTATAACGGGGAGGGTTGGGTTGTACCCATTTTCATCAAAACCAGTAGGCCCGGTAAAGCCACCGCCTGGTTCGCAATAGGGAGGAGGCCCTGCCGGGTAGGAATTACATCCACCACCACTTTGCATAATCGGCTGCCCGCAAATACTCATCCTGTCGGACGCCCCGGCTCCTGTTAATTCTACGAGACCACCTGTTTCAACAATCAATGTGTAGCCGCAACCACCGGATAAACCCAAAAGAAGTTGCCGGTTAAGAGAAAGAACCCCGCCATTTTTTACAACAATATTTCCGTTTAATTGGGCAGTAGCCCGGTTGTTGGTCATCCTCCCGAAGATGGTTATGTTTCCGGTAAAAAACGGAGTTGGCGATGTAGGAACAGTCCCGTTATTTGGCAGATTAAGATTAACCCCAACCGGGACAATCAAATTGTCGCCCGTAACAGGAGCAAGACCCGTTTCAGAGCACGTGGCCGTGGCCCAGTTAACTGTTGTTTCAGTAAGGGGATTGCCATCCGGATCGGTTATCGTACAGGTTTGTGCGATCCCATAAACGGAAACCAATACCATAAGAAATGCCGGTAGAACCGAAAAAAAGCCCATTTTAAGTCTCCTGTGCATTAAGCCAAGACAAGCAAGCAATCCATTTAATTCATCAAATGTAACCTATCAGCCTAAAAAATTAAAAAATCAGGGCATTTTGTGCTTTTTGCTATGTTTATGGACAATGAGTGCGCTGAAAAAACTGGCAGGCGATACGGCCATTTACGGATTAGGCACTATTCTGCCCCGCCTTTTCAATTTTTTGTTGTTGCCATTGCACACTGCGGTATTTGAACCGGACGCCTACGGCATCATTACCTACCTCTATGCCTTCGTAGCTTTTATCAACATCGTGTACATGTGGGGTATGGAAACGGCCTACTTCCGCTTTGCCACCCGGCCGGGTGCTGATCCAATACTTGTATTTAACCTGGCACAAACCGTTGTGGTAACCATCAGCCTATCGCTCTCTTTACTGTTCATTGCCTTTAAATTTCCCATTGCCTCTTACCTCAACATATCGGGCAACGAACAGTATGTTACCTGGCTTGCCGGCATTATGGCCATTGACGCAGTGGTGGCTATCCCCTTCGCCCGGCTGCGGCTTGAAAAAAAGCCGCTTCGGTTTGCCCTGGCAAAAATTACCAGTGTGGCCATGCTGTTGGCATTGAATTACTATTTTCTGAAAGTAAATTACAACGAACAGATTGGTGTAGGATATGTATTTCTTGCCAACCTGCTCGGTAATGCAATTCTCATTCTTTTTTTCCTGAAACAACTGGCTAGGTGGCGGCCTGCTTACCACCGCGAAATTACTCCGGCTATGTTCAGCTATGCTTATCCGGTTATGTTAACCGGTGTGGCCGGCATGGTCAACGAAATGTTTTCGCGAATTACCCTGGAATGGTGGCTGCCTGAAAATTTTTATGCGGGCAAACAGGCAACGTATGCACTGGGTGTTTTTGGTGCGTGTTATAAATATGCCGTTTTTATGAACCTGGCCGTGCAATCGTTTCGCTTTGCAGCCGAGCCGTTTTTTTTCTCCCATGCACAGGACAAAAAGGCTCCGGCCCTGTTTGCACGGGTAAACCATTACTTTGTAATTGTTTGCTCCGTCATCCTGCTGGCGGTAAGCCTCAACCTCGACATCCTTAAATACATTCTGGGCGATGCCCAGTATTGGGAAGGGCTCGTGGTCGTGCCGGTACTGCTCACCGCCTACCTCTTTCTGGGCATTTACTACAACCTTTCTGTTTGGTTTAAACTTACTGACCGAACTTATTTCGGAACTCTGTTTTCAGTGGGAGGAGCCGTCATCACCATCGCGGCTAACTACCTGCTTATTCCTGTTTGGGGTTATGTGGGCAGCAGCATTGCCGCACTGATTTGCTACGTCAGCATGACGGTGGCCTGCTATGTAACCGGAAAAAAATATTTCCCTGTGCCTTACCGCACGGACCGGGCAATGTTGTACATCCTTTCTGCCTTACTTATTACCTATTTAAGTACACTGATTGAACTCAACAAACAATGGATGGCTACCGCTTTTCATACACTCCTGCTGATACTTTTCTGTACACTGGTTTTTGCTAGGGAACGCAAATCACTTCAGCCGGCCGCATAACCAAAAATCCTTCCGGCTACTGAAAATTGATTAATTTTGGCATCCGGTTTGGATAATCCGGAAAGCAAACAACCCCTTGAAAGCACGTTTATTTTTCCTGCTGCTTACCTGCACAGCCCTTATTTGCAGCCAGCCTGTGCTTTCTCAAAAGCGAAAGCGATCAGACACCCCTTCACTTGCCAGCGTTAAATCACGAGAAGCTGAGTTCTACTTTACCGAAGGCGAAAAATTCTACATCCTCGAAGATTACTCAAAGGCGCTGGACTACTACCAGAAGGTACTGGAAATAAATCCCGAAAGTGCAACCGTACACTATAAAATTGCCGATGTGCTCTCCCGGGGCAACCGTTCGGACGATATGCTGAGGGCATCCCTTAGTATAGAACAAGCCCTGAAGCTTGAGCGGAAGAATAAGTATTTCTACCTGCTTGGCGCCAATATCTACATGAACTTGTCGCGCTATGACCGGGCTGCCCAACTTTTTGAAGGGTTGATGCATGAAGTGCCCAACACCCAGGAATACCTTTACGAACTGGCTATGGTTTACCAGTATGCAGGCAAGCCCGAAGAGGCCATAAAAGCTTACAACCGGGCAGAGGCGTTTTTTGGAATTAATGAAACTTCGTCTCTTCAGAAACAGCGCCTTTACCTGGAAGCCGGAAAAATCAAAGAGGCCATGACAGAAAGTGAAAGGTTGCTTCAGGCGTTTCCGGATGATGAGCGCCTCGCTGTTGGAGCAGCCGAAAACTTGTCGCAAAACAATCAAAAAATTCAGGCCATTTTCATACTGCAAAAATTTATTGCCGATAATTCCGTTGCCCCTCATGCCTCCATGTTGCTGGCCGGCCTTTACCGGGATACTAACCAGGAAGATAAAGCCCGCGCATTATTGCGTACGGTGTTTGAAAACCCTGAAGTGGATTTAAATAATAAGCTGGTTGTGCTGAGTACCTACAATGAAGAACTGAACCAATTGCGGTTAAAAAATGCCACCGATCCGGCCAAGGAATCCTTTGCCCTGGATTTACTGGCTCTGCTTAAAAAAAATTATCCTGACGAACCGAATGTATCCGTTCTGGGTGGCGACCTGTACCTGGCAGCCGGAAAAAACCCGGAGGCCAGGGCTGAATACCTTAAGGCTGTGCAAGCCGGTGATGTAAACTTTGAAGTTTGGCAAAACCTGCTGTACATCACCATGCAGTTGGGCGATTGGGATGCCGTGCTTGCCCATACCGATAAGGCGTTGGAGTACTATCCGAATCAGGCGATGCTCTATTATTTCCGTGGAGCCGCCTTTCTGCAAAAGCGCAACTACCGGCAATCGATTAGCGCACTGGAGCAAGGTAAAAAACTTTCCACTTCCAATCCAGGCATGACAGCCGAAATCAACGGCATGCTTGGCGATGCCTATAATGCCATAAAAGAGTATGCCAAATCCGATCAGGCCTATGAAGAAGCCCTGGCGTTTAATCCGAACAACGATGTGGTGATGAACAACTACAGCTATTTCCTCGCCCTTCGTAAAACCAATCTGGAGCGCGCAGAAAAACTTGCTGCCCAGTTGATAAAAAACCACCCCGATAACCCAACCTACCTGGATACCTATGCATGGGTTCTATTTAACAGGCAAAAGTATAAGGAGGCCCGCAACGTGATGGAGCGCTTTATTTTTGGCGACAAGGCCAATGCAACACACCTTGAACATTATGGCGACATCCTGTTTAAACTTGGCGAAGTGAATAACGCTGTGCAGCAATGGGAAAAGGCGCGCAAACTCCTTCAGGGTACCAGCGAGGTGCTTAACAAAAAAATAGCCGACCGTAAACTGTATGAATAACCGGGCACACCTTTGGTTTATTGCTTTCTCCGTATTGCTGGCTTCATGCAGCAAAAAAACCGTTCCCTTTTCCGGAGGATATCCGAAAGAAGCGCTTGCCATTGAAGAAATTGACTTCGAATACTTTCACGGCAAGGCTCGCATGGTGCTTAAAGACGGCAACAAGGAGCGCGAAGTAAAAGCTAACATCCGCGTTCGCAAAGACAGCGTTATCTGGATGAACTTTACCGTAATCGGTGTGCAGGGCGGCCGGGTGTTGATCAACAAAGACTCCATCACGGTCATCAGCAACGTGGACAAAGAATATTACGTTTTTGATTATCCCGATTTGACCAGGCGATTCAACTTTGAGGTAAATTATCAGGTCATTCAATCGGCATTTCTCGGCAACCTGCTGATCAACCGCAAAGACGATGACGAAGTTGAGCAAAAGAGCGCTACCTTCCTTTTAAAGCAATCGTCCGGAACCGTAGAGATTCTCAATTACATCAGCGCCTCCACCATGAAAATTCAGAAAGTTGAAATGAAAGAAACCAATACCCATAATACCCTTACCATTAACTACGGAAACTTTCAGCAGGTAGGAAACAAAGTTTTTCCTTATAACGGCACCATTACGCTGCTGTACAAATCACCATCAGGACTGCTCAACACCACCATTATATTTGAATACAACAAAGCCGAGGTGGGCGACAAGGAATTAAAGTTCCCTTTTACTATTCCAAAAAAATATGACCGGAGGTAAAGGATTACTCTGCACTTGTCTGCTATCGGTATTTCTGTTTTCTGCCGGTGCCCAGCAGAAAAACAAGGCTCAACTTCAAAAAGAAAAACAACAGCAACTGGAAAAAATAAAAGAAGTAGAAAAAATCCTTACCGAGACCACCGTTAAAAGGAAAAACACCGTAGGGGAACTCAACGCCATTAACCAGCGCATCCGCATCCAGGAAGACCTGATTCGATCAATCAAAGAAGAACTTAGCCTGTTGAATAAAGAAATTGCCGATAACAACGGCATTATCCTGGCACTGGAGGAAGATCTTGCTAAACTAAAAGAAGAGTATGCCCAAATGTTGTTTGTAGCCCAGAAAGCCAATAATAGTGCTACCCGCCTAACTTTTTTGTTTGCAGCCCAGACGTTTGACCAATTAATAATGCGGCTCCGGTACATGAACCAATACGGTGAGAAACGGAAACTTCAGGCCGAAGCCATAACGCGCGTTCAGGAAGAAATTATCGGTCAAACCCGACAGATTGAAGCAAGGCGGGCAGAAAAAAACAACTTGCTCAACGAAGAACTTAAGGAAAACAACCAGCTTGCCGAATTAAGAAAGAAGCAAAACCTGGTGGCCCGATCGCTTGAAAAAGAAGAGAAATCATTACGGAAAGATTTGGAGGAAACCCGAAAAGCGGTGGCGCGCCTCGATAAAATGATCAGCGACCTGATTAAGGAAGAAATGGAACGGGCGTCCCGCGAAGCACGCGCTAAAAACAATGCCAGTGCTTCGGTGGCCCTCTCGGCTTCATTCGAAGAAAACCGGAAGAAATTTCCCTGGCCGGTAAACGGATTTGTTTCACTGGGCTTCGGCCGGCAAAATCACCCGGTTTTGAAAGGGGTTGTGGTTGATAACCAGGGACTCACCATTCAAACCAAGGGCGGTGAAAAAGTAAAAACCATCTTTGATGGAATCGTGCGCGAAGTTGCCGACCTTAAAATGATAGGGCTTACCGTATTAATCAGTCATGGCGAGTACTATTCGGTGTATGCAGGGCTTCGCGAAGTGTTTGTGCGAAAAGGCGAGCGGGTATCCACTAACCAGGAAATCGGTGAAGTCCTTTCCAACAGCGAGGGGATATCAGAACTTCGCTTCCAGATACGGAAAAACACCACCGCTCTTGATCCGCAACAATGGCTGCGGAACTGATTTCAAGTGGTTTTCTTCCTGGTAATTGATTTTTTCGTTCAATTGATTCCTTCTATCTTTACCTGATAAATCTCAAGTTATGAACGCAATGCTGTTGTTTGGAATGCCGGGCGGTGCTGAATGGATCATTATCGCGCTGGCGGTGCTGATCTTCTTCGGGGCAAAAAAAATTCCTGAATTTGCAAAAGGCCTTGGTCGCGGTATCCGCGAATTTAAGGATGCCGTGAAGGATGTAAAAAAGGAAGTGGACGAAGCCGGTAAGGAAGTCCCAAAAAAAATTGAAGAGTAATCGTTGAAACCCTACGCAACCCTCCGAGAACTTCAACACGATCTTTTTACCGGCAACCTTACTTGTACTGAGGTGGTTACTCACCACTTGCAGAACATTGAATCGAACTCCCGCTTAAATGCTTTCCTAAGCACGTATAAAGAAGAAGCACTCTCCCGGGCCGATTCCATTGACCGGAAAATCAGAAACGGCCGGGCAGGAAAACTGGCCGGGCTGGTGGTTGGCATTAAAGACATGCTGGCCCATGCCAATCACCCGATGCAGGCGGCCAGCAACGTGCTGCACGGATACACCTGTGCCTACAACAGCACCGCGGTGGAGCGCCTGCTCCAGGCCGATGCCCTGATTATCGGCCGGCAAAACTGCGATGAATTCGGTATGGGTTCATCAAACGAAAACTCAGCCTTCGGAAATGTGTTGAACGCCTTTGACAACAGCCGCGTACCCGGTGGCTCATCAGGCGGCTCGGCTGTTGCCGTACAGGCCGGCATGTGCCGCATCTCCATCGCTTCCGACACGGGCGGGTCTGTCCGGCAGCCTGCCGCTTTTTGCGGAGTTATCGGACTTAAGCCAACCTACTCGCGCATCTCGCGCCACGGCCTGATTGCCTATGCCTCCTCGTTCGACTGCATCGGCATCATCGGCAGCCATACCGAGGATATTGCCCTCGTACTTGAAACCATTGCCGGTGCCGATGACTACGACAGCACGGTATCACACAAGAACGTGCCGGCATATGCCGCTGCCCTGCACCAGCCACATCCTCCATGCACGGTAGGCTACATTCACGAAACGCTGCATTCCGAAGCGCTTCAACCTGAAATACGCAGTGCCCTGCTTGAAACCATTGAAAAACTGAAAGAACAGGGTCATACGGTTAAGATGGTTAATTTCCCCTATCTCGACTATGTGCTTCCTACGTACTACCTGTTGGCCACGGCCGAAGCAAGCGCCAACCTTTCGCGTTATGATGGCGTTCGCTTTGGGCACCGGAGTAAAGCCGCTCACAACCTGGAAGCAGTTTATAAAAAAAGTCGCTCAGAAGGATTTGGCAAAGAGGTGAAGCGAAGAATACTGCTTGGAAATTTCGTGCTTACGTCAGACTTCTACGATTCGTACTATACCAAAGCTCAAAAGGTACGAAGGCTAATCAGGGATTCAACCCGCAGGATTTTTGAAGCGGTGAATTTTGTGCTGATGCCCACTACCCCCACAACCGCCTTTCCGGTGAACCAGCAATTAAAAAACCCGGTGGAAGCATACCTTGCCGACATTTTCTCCGTTCAGGCCAATGTAGCCGGTGTTCCGGCTGTTTCAGTACCTTGCGGAAAAGATAAAGTCGGTTTACCCATCGGATTGCAGGTTATGGCAAATGATTTTATGGAAGAGAAACTCCTTCAGTTTTCGGAATCACTAACCCGATTGAATTAACATGAAAGCAGCCGGATTTATTCTGCTGATGATCGGTTCGCTGGGTGCCTTTGCCCAGACGGAATCAACCGACTCGCTGGAAACGATGATGGCCACAGCAGAAGCTAATCCCGACACCGCTTCCTTTTTCCATTACGCACTACCTTACGATGTGGAATATATTCCCGGAGATGATCATCCGGCCCTTATTACGGAGCGCCTGTCGGCTCTTAAAAAAACCATCCCGTTACATTACAACCCACGCGTACACGCTTTCATCAACTACTTCACCGTTCGCGACAGAGAATATACGCGCATGGTTGCCCGCAGAAGAAACCTCTACTTCCCACTCTTCGAAAAATACCTGGCCCGCTACAACCTGCCCGATGAGTTGAAGTACCTGGCCATTATTGAATCGGGACTAAATCCAAGAGCTGTTTCAAGGGCCCGGGCTGTTGGCTTGTGGCAGTTCATGTACGCCACGGGCAGGCACTACGGCCTGCAGGTTAACTGGTATGTTGACCAGCGCATGGATCCGGAAAAATCAACCGATGCGGCATGCCGCTACCTTTACGACCTTTATACCATCTTTAACGACTGGGAGCTGGCGCTTGCAGCCTACAACGCAGGGCCGGGTAATGTAAAAAAAGCCATCAGGCGTTCGGGCTACAAGCGGTCATTCTGGGAAATATACCCGTACCTGCCGCGGGAAACCCGATCGTATGTTCCGCAATACGTGGCCATGGTTTACACGATGGGGTACCTCTCCGAGCATAACTTCCCCGAACACGAAAGCGAGGTGCTTCCTCCGGCCGATACCATCAGCGTATCGAAGTTTTTGCATTTTGAAACGTTCGCCAACCTTACGGGTGCCTGCCTGGAAGACCTGCAGAAGTTGAACCCCTCATTTATACGAAATGCGGTTCCTGATACACCCCATCCCTACACGATCAACATTCCGCTGTTTAGTTCAGAAAACCTGAATAAAAACCGCCATGCCATCCTTGATTCGGCATCAAAAGCCGGAAAAAAAGAAATCGAATCGCTTGCCCAGGCTACCGATGCAGGAACGTACGGTCGCGAGCGGATAGTTTACTATGTTAAAAGCGGAGACGTACTTGGCTTAATTGCCCAACGCTTCCGGGTAAGGGTTTCAGATATTAAACAATGGAACAATTTTTCCGGCACTACCATCCGCACAGGCCAGCGGCTGATTATCTGGACCAAACCATCGGCAACCACTCAGGTGGCTTCGGCCAAAACTTCAACTCCTCCGCAGCCACTGTCGGGTACCAAAACCTATACCGTACAACCAGGCGATACTTTGTGGCTCATCTCCAGGAAATTCGAAGGACTTACCGTTGAGCGCATCAAGCAACTTAA
>CAYNIH010000067.1:0-11995 GCA_964397115.1 uncultured Roseivirgaceae bacterium
GTTGCCTGCCGTCATTATCAGAAACAAGATTCTCCCTGTTCAGCAGGGCCTGTACATTGGCGCCACCAATCAGCAACACGCGGGCCGTGAATTTTGTACTTACCGGCATGAGTGTACCGTCTTCAGCAATGTAGGCATCGGGCCCATCGCTGCGGATGATTCGCGCTATTGGCCTTCTGAGGGTGGCCTTTACAATCAGGTTTCCTTTGATGTCGCTATACAGGTCGGCATCCTGAATAAAGCGATCGGACTTTAGCCGCGTTTCAATTTCTTTCAGGTTTAAGCGTGAAAGTTCAGCACCCTTCAGGTTTTCGCGGTCGAGTCGAATAAGGTTCAGGATGTCTTGTTCATCCTTGAAGTGATTGTCCTCCACATTTTCTACTTTGATGATCACTTCGTTAACCGACAGCGATCCCAGTTTCCGTTCGGTAAAGGCCACGAAGAAGAACAGTACCGCAAGGGCCATACCGATCTTTATCTCGTTCCGTATTTTCCACTTACCCTTCATAGCGCAACTGCAACAGTTCCTTTATCGGTTGAACACACGTGTCAATATCTCCCGCACCTACGGTGGTCAGTACCTCTACGTCACGGCCTTTTAGTTTATCAAGCAGGTCCTTCTTGCTGCACCGTTCCTTATGTTTAGCGGTAACCTGTTTAAATATCAGATCAGCGTCAATACCCGGTATGGGCAGTTCACGTGCCGGGTAGATGTCCATAAGCAGCACCTCATCGGCAAGGCTCAAACTTTTTGCAAAGCCATCGGCAAAGTCGCGTGTGCGGGTGTACAGGTGAGGCTGAAACACCACGGTGAGCTTGCGGCCAGGATACATAGAGCGCATGGATAGTAAAAAGGCTTCAATCTCCGTAGGATGGTGGGCGTAATCATCTACAAAAACCACCTTGTTTGATTTAACCACAAACTCAAACCTGCGCTTCACCCCGGTAAATGATGCAAGGGCTGATTTAATTACATCAAAAGAAATTCCGTTGTAATAGCAGGCCACAGCCGCGGCAACGGCATTCTCCACATTATGAAAACCGGGGACACCAAGTCTGATGCGGTGGGTTGTACCGAACCCACACAGATCAAATTCAAAAAATCCTTCCTGCCCAGTCAGGACGGTAATGTTGCTGGCAAAAAATTGTCCCCGGCTCGTGCCATAGGTTACTTTATTGCTGAGAGGAATGTCTGTTGTAAGCAAAGCATCTACCGACTCATGAATGATGAGCCTTCCATCGGGGTTAATCTGCCGGATAAAATCCCGGAAAGAACCAAGCATGCTTTCATGGTTGCCGTAAATATCAAGGTGATCGGGATCGGCAGAAGTAACCACAGCCGTGTGCGGGAACAGGCGCAGGAATGACCGATCAAATTCATCGGCTTCCACCACCATGATGGTGCCCGGATTTACTTCGCCTTCCATAACCAGGTTCGATTCGTAATTGGCGGTAATGCCACCCAAAAAGCCCATCATGTTTACCTTGGCCGACTTGAGGATGTGGGCAATCATGGATGAGGTAGTGGTCTTCCCATGCGTACCCGCTACGGCAATGGTGCGGTAATTGCGGGTTATCCGGCCAAGAATCTCCGAGCGCTTCAATATTTCATATCCCTGTGCTTTCAGGTAATTATATTCGCGGTGATCGGCCGGTATGGCCGGGGTAAACACCACCAGCGTTTTATCTTTTTCCGAAATTATTTCAGCAGGAATTTGCGCTACGTCATCCTCAAAGTGAAGTTGCATGCCTTCTTTCTGCAATTGGCTGGTAATGGATGTGGCGGTGCGGTCGTACCCTGAAACACGCAGGCCCTTTTTCAGAAACCAGCGTGCAAGGGCGCTCATACCGATTCCTCCGATGCCCAGAAAATAAACGTTATGGTATTTATTTATATCCACTTCCTTAACCGATTAACATGGCCCGATTCGTGATTCCGGATAACACACTTCCGTTTGTCCGGATACCAATAAGTTTCTCAATTTCATCCACAATACCCTCTGCAGCCTGTGGCATGGCCAGCTTACTGATGTTTGCAGCGAGTTGCGCTGTGCGCTGTTCATCATACAGCAGTTTCAACGCTTCATCAACCAGCAGTGCATGAGCTTTTGCATCCGAAATCATTAGTGCCGCCTCCTTATCCACCAGGGCCCGTGCATTTTTAGTTTGATGGTCTTCGGCCACATTAGGCGAAGGCACCAAAATGCACGGTTTGCCGGCCACGCACAACTCCGAAACCGCCAGCGCGCCTGAACGGCTGATCACCACATCGGCTGCAGCATAGGCCAGGTCCATTTCTTTAAGAAAATCGAACAACCGGATTTTTCGCCTGTCGAATTTCTTCAGCAATTCCAGGTACTGAATGAAATACCCGTTTCCGGTTTGCCAGATTAACTGAATTCGCGCATCCATAAGTTTTTCAAGCCCCTTATAGATGCACTCATTAATGGATTTGGAGCCAAGACTACCCCCGATAACCAACAGGGTTTTAACCGCAGGGTCGAAACCAAAATGACTTAATGCCTTGGTCCGCTTTTCGGCAATGGTGAGCAAATCTTTTCGAACCGGATTGCCGGTTAATACAATTTTATCTTTCGGAAAATATTTTTCCATGCCTTCATAGGCCACACATACGCGATTAACTTTTCCGGCTACTTGTTTATTGACCAGACCGGCAAAGGAGTTTTGCTCTTGGATAAGCGAAGGAATGCGCAAGGCTGTGGCGGCCAACATTACCGGGCCGCTTGCATATCCGCCTGTGCCAACAACCGCATGGGGTTTGAATTTTTTCAGGATAGACGATGCCGTGAAATAACTGGTGATTAGTTTAATAGGGAGCAACAGATTAGCCAGACTAAGCCTGCGCTGTATTCCGCTTATCCACAATCCGATAATCTTGTATCCCGCCTCGGGCACACGGGTCATTTCCATTCTTCCTTTCGCCCCTATAAACAAAATCTCTGCATCCGGATGGCGTTCCCTGAATTCATTGGCAATAGCCAAAGCCGGAAAGATGTGCCCCCCGGTGCCTCCTCCGCTGATGATCAAACGATATGGTTTTGCTGTGCTCATTTATGCTGCCTTCATTTCTGGCTGCTTATCTTTTACAGCCGGTTGCTGTTGCCAAAATTCATCGCGTTCGCCCCGGCTTACGCTTAAAATGATACCAAGCGAAATGCCGGTAAACACCATGGAGGTACCCCCCATGCTGATAAGCGGCAGGGGTTGCCCGGTAATCGGACCAAGCCCAACCACCACGCCCATATTTATCATGGCCTGACACACCAGGTCAAAACTCAATCCGGCAGAAAGCAATCCGGCAAAAGCGCGTTCGCTGTTGTAAGCAGCCTTCATCCCCCGGTGCAGCAATATCAGGTACAACCCCAGCACCACCACGCCCCCGATAAGGCCGTATTCTTCAATGACAATGGCATAAATAAAATCCGAATACGGATGCGGGAGAATATTGCGCTGGTCGCTGTTGCCCGGTCCTTTGCCGGTAATGCCTCCGGTAGCTACGGCAATGTGAGCATGCTGCGCCTGGAACGGAAGTTCCTTAATGCCTTGTACATATCCGATAAAGTCATTCACCCGGTTAATGACCGTTCCGCCCCTCATGCCGAACTTAAATGCCAACGCGCCAAACAACACCCCTACAAACAACAACATGGCGAGGTAGCGCATGGGCACCCTGCCGATAAACATGACGAGCATGCAGGTAAGCAGCAGCAATACAGCGGTTGACATGTTGGTGAGCGCGATGAGCCCGCAGATTAACCCGCACCAGAAGAGGATGGGAATAAGCGATTCCTTAATGTCGTCAATATTTTGCTGGCGTTTCGACAGCATGCTGGCCAGGTTAATGATCAGCGCCAGGCTGGCAAAGTCGGACGGTTGAAAAGAGGTATTAATGAGGGGGATGTTGATCCACCGCGCAGCATCATTTATGGTTGTTCCGTTGGTGAATGTATAAATCAGTAGCGGAACGCTTACCCAAAGTGCAAACCGGGAAAGCTTTGAATAGTACCGGTAATCTATGCGATGGGCAAACCACATGGCCGCCAACCCGATGAATACATGCAACGTGTGGGTAAACAGGTATTTTTCCGGGCTTACTGATCGCTTATACGCCAACGTACCAATTGAACTGTAAACCACCAGGATGCTGATCAGGGAAAGGATGAACACCACTGCCCAGATTACCCGGTCGCCCTGCAGGTTTTCGTCAACCCATGTTTTTAGCTTGTTCATACCAATTGGTTTTCCATTTCTTTCTTCAGCTCCAATACCGCTTTGCGAAACTGGTCACCCCTGTCTTCGTAATTTTTAAACAAGTCGAAACTGGCACAAGCAGGTGATAACAATACCACATCTCCGGGCACAGCCTCCTGTAAGGCCAGGCGTACCAGGGTGCTAATGCTTTGTGTTTCGTGAACGGAGCTGACCATGCCGCCAAAAAATTTTTTAAGCTTTTCATTATCCTTGCCCAGGCAAATAAGCGCCTTCACTTTTCTTTGTACTTCTTCTTTAATCAGGTTGTAATCGTTGCCTTTATCAATGCCACCGGCAATCCAGATTAACGGCTGGTTGTAACTACCCAGCGCATAAGCTACCGAGTCAACGTTGGTAGCTTTCGAGTCGTTGACAAAGTCAACTCCGTTAATCGTTGCTATGAGCTCAAGCCGGTGGGGTGCATTACGAAACGTTTTAAGGCCTTCTTTAATAGCAGCCAGTTTACCGCCCGCCAGGTGTACTGCGGTTACGGCTGCCATCGTGTTAACGAGGTTGTGCTTACCCCGTAGCGTGGTGTCTTCCTGCCGGATAGAAAACGCTTCGTTGTCAAAGGCAAAGTGCATGGTCGTTCCGCTGGCATAAACCGGAAACGTTGCCGCCTTTAATGATATGGGAATTCGACTTACCCTGGATTTTGTCGAGGATATTTCTTTTGCAATATTTTCATCATCGGCAAAGTAGATGAAGTGATTGCCCTGATCCATGTTGCGGATGATGCGGAACTTGGAATTGATGTACCGCTGCATACTGTATCCATAGCGATCGAGGTGGTCGGGGGTGATGTTCAGCATTACGGCAATCTCCGGCCTAAACGTTTGGGTTCCGTCAAGCTGAAAACTGCTGATTTCAAGCACGTACCAGTCGTGGTTGCCATGGGCAATTTTGCGGGCCAGGCTTTCGCCTACGTTGCCGGCAAGGGCCACGCTGAAACCGGCAGCCTTCATCAGGTGGTACATGAGCAGGGTGGTGGTGGTTTTGCCGTTTGTACCGGTAATGCCGATCACTTTTCCTTTAATAAACCGGAAACCAAACTCGATTTCGTCAATCACTTCAATAGACTTTTCTTTTGCACGCACAACCAGGTTAACGCTTTCCGGGATGCCCGGGCTTTTAATGATCAGGTCGGCATTAAGGATGGCCGCTTCGGTGTGCCCGCCTTCTTCGAATTCAATTTTATGGCGGATTAAATCATCGCGGTAGGTACCGGCAATGGTTGCGCGATCGGAAACAAAAACATCAAAGCCTTTGGCCTTCGCCAACAAGGCCGCGCCCGTTCCGCTTTCGCCTGCTCCTAATATGACAATCCGTTTGCTCATCTCAGTTTTAAGGTTGCCAGGGTTACAATTGCCAACAAACTGCCGACTATCCAAAACCGCGTTACAATTTTTGATTCGTGCAGATTCATTTTCTGATAATGGTGATGCAGGGGCGACATCAGGAAAATCCGTCTGCCTTCTCCGAATTTTTTCCGGGTGTATTTGAAGTAGGCCACCTGGATAATCACCGAAAGGCTCTCAACAAAGAATATCCCGCAAAGCACCGGAATAAGAAGTTCTTTGCGTACGGCTAATGCCATCACCGCAATGATTCCGCCCAGGGTAAGGCTTCCGGTGTCGCCCATGAATACCTCTGCCGGATAGGCATTATACCACAAAAAGCCCAGGCAGGCGCCAACAAATGCGGTACCGAAGATCACCAGCTCGCTCAGGTTAGGAATGTACATGATGTTGAGGTAGCTGGAGAAGTCAACCCGGCCGGAGAGATAAGCAAAGATAGCCAGGGTTAGCCCGATGATCCCCGAGGTTCCGGCAGCCAGTCCGTCAATGCCATCGGTAAGGTTGGCGCTGTTTGACACAGCCGTTATCACCAGGATGACCACCGCCACATAAATTACCCAGGTAAAATCACGCAGTGCAGCGGGCAGCAGGTAGGCGTAATCAAACTCGTTGTTCTTCAAAAAAGGGATAGTGGTTTTGGTCGACCGGGTATCGCGGTATTCCATACCGCCTTCATCCCGGAGCGCATCTACATTGATATCCTGCACCGCTTCGGAAAGGCGGCCTGGCACAGTTGCCGGTTTTACTTCGCGGATAACCACGCTTTGATGAAAAAACAGGGTGAGGCCAACAATGAGGCCGAGGCCTACCTGGCCGGCAATTTTAAAGCGCCCGGCAAGACCTTCTTTTTCTTTTTTAAATACCTTAATGTAATCATCAATAAAACCGATGATCCCCAACCAGACGGTAGCGGTAATGAGCAGCACAACATAAACATTATCGAGTTTGGCGAACAACAGCGTTGGAATCAGGATGGCCGCTATGATTATCAAGCCACCCATAGTTGGCGTTCCTTTCTTTTGAAGTTGTCCGGCTAAGCCGAGGTCTCGGATTTCTTCACCCACCTGCTTCTTCCTGAGGAAATGAATAAGTCCTTTACCAAAAAATATCGTGATGAGCAGCGAAAGAAATGCCGCCATCCCGGCCCGGAAGGAGATGTACTGAAACACTCCTGCACCGATCAGGTCGTATTGCTTGTCGAGATAGTCAAATAAATAGTACAGCATCGTTAATTCGCTACTAGTTTTAACATGCGCTCAACTACTTTGCGGTCGTCAAACGGGTATTTTACTCCTTTAATTTCCTGATAGGTTTCGTGTCCTTTGCCGGCCACCAGCACAATGTCATGTTCTTTGGCCATCAGGCAGGCGGTTTTAATGGCTTCCTCGCGGTCGGAAATTACCAGGGTTTTCCGGGCATCGGCCGGGCCCACGCCAGTTTGCATCTCACGGATAATCTCCATGGGTTCTTCATCGCGGGGGTTGTCGGAAGTAAGCACCACCTTATCGCTCAGCCGCACCGCGATGGAGGCCATGAGCGGACGTTTGGTGCGGTCGCGGTTGCCCCCGCAGCCAACTACCGTGATGACCTGCTCCGTTCCGGAGCGAAACTGTTTAATCGTTTCCAGAACATTCTTCAACGCATCGGGCGTATGGGCATAATCCACAATAGCGGTGATCTTTGAGTCAGGAGCAATCCGCTCAAACCGGCCTGCAGCGCCCGTCATGTTGGATAAGGCGGTAAGCACCTGATCGGCTGACTCACCGAGTAAAACTGCAGCACCATAAACTGCCAGCAGGTTGTAGGCGTTGAAATCGCCAATGAGTTTGAACCAAACGGTTTTGCCTTCCACTTCCATTTCCAATCCTTCCAGCGTGTTGCTGATGATTTTTCCTTTAAAATCAACCAGTTTTTTCAGGCCATAGGATTTGCGGTGGGCTTTAGTGTTCTGCAACATCACCATGCCCCGTCTGTCCTCGGCATTTACCAGGGCAAACGCTTCTGAACCAAGTTCATCAAAGAATTTCTTCTTAGCCTTGATGTAATTCTCAAACGTTTTGTGGTAATCGAGGTGGTCGTGGGTAATGTTGGTAAAGATGGCCCCGGAAAATTCAAGGCCGGCAATACGATCCTGGTCAATAGCGTGCGAGCTCACCTCCATAAACGCATGCGAACAGCCTGCCTCAACCATTCTTTTCAGCAACTCATTCAACTGTATCGGGTCGGGCGTAGTGTGAGTTGAAGGAATTACCTGGTCAATAATCTTGTACTCAACGGTTGAAATCAGTCCGCTTCGGTGCCCCAGTGAACTAAACAACTTAAACAGTAACGTGGCTACGGTGGTCTTTCCGTTTGTACCCGTCACTCCAACCAGTTTCAGTTTTTGTGACGGAGTGCCAAAAAAGTTAGCAGCAATAATTCCCAGCGCCCGCGCGCTATTTTTGACTGTGACGTAGGTGTTTTTTTCATGGATGATATCGGGTAGGGTTTCACATACAATTCCAATAGCCCCGTTCGCGATAGCCTGTTCAATAAACTTGTGGCCATCAGCCTGGGTGCCGCGTACGGCTATAAACAGAAATCCGTTCTTTGCTTTTCTTGAGTCAAAGCAAATGCCCTTCACCCCTACTCCCATGTCGCCATAGGTAGAGGTAATGTTTACTCCGTATAATATGTCCTTCAGTTCGGGCATTATCCAAGTTTTATATAAACACGATCGCCTTTAAAAACCCTTCCTCCCGGGGGCAGCGATTGGCTCTGCACACGGCCGCTACCCTCAAACCACACGGTTAATCCAGCCCGTTCAAGGAGGTACAAGGCATCGCGAAAGGTCATCCCCAGCACATTGGGCACAATGCCGGTTCCAACCATGTTGGCCTTCCAATTAACCGCATCACCATTCTTTACAGCACGCACCCATGGCTCCTCGCTCCTTGAATGATTGGATATCCCCAATTCATTGCATAGCAGGGTAAGTTCCTCCTGGTTCCCGGCACGGATAACGGGGAACAATCCCGGTTCACGGTATGATTTCTTTTCCATGGCCAGGTGAAGGTTCAAATCGCGCGCATAGATGTTGTCGGCTATTTCCTTGAACACGGGGGCGGCCACGTTGCTTCCGTACTGTTGCCAGCCGCGGGGATTTTTGATGAGCACCATTGCCGAATATTTCGGATCGTGTGCAGGAAAATACCCAACAAAGGAGGTGATGTATTTTTTGGTGTATTGACCTTTTTCGAGAATCTGGGCCGTGCCGGTTTTGCCGGCAATGCGGTAGTGCGTTCCCTTAATGTTTTTAGCGGTGCCGTTTTCTACCACTCCTTCGAGCAAAAGTCTCAGTTTGTTGAGCGTACGCTCCGAGCAAATCTTGTTCACGAGCACTTCGGTTTGGTAACGTTCCTTAACCCGGTCGGCCTGGCTAACTGACTTTACAAAAACCGGCTTAATCATTTTACCATTGTTGGCCACTGCGTTGTACAGGCTGAGCGTGTGCAGCGGAGTAATTTCAATGCCGTATCCATAGGCCATCCAGGGCAGGCTGATGCCACTCCAGCCTTTTTGGCCGGGGTAGTTGAACCGGGGCGCGGGCTCCCCGGCAATCTGCAGGCCAAGGGGTTTATTCAATTTCAGCCGCTCAACATGGTCAAGGTAGCGCTGAGGGCGAGTCCCGAAGTTTTCATCAACCAATTTGGCCATGGCCACGTTAGAAGAGTGTTCAAAGGCTTCGCGTATAGTTATTTTTCCAAGGCCGCCCTCTTCATGATCGCGGACACGGTGCTTTTTGTAAAAGATGGTTTCGCCTTCTCCGGTATCAATGCTGTCGGCCAGGTCAATGGAGGCGTCTTCCAGCAAGGCGATCATCGTAACCAGCTTAAAGGTTGAACCCGGCTCAAATAATCCACCCGTAGCAAAATTGAATTTTTCATAAAAGTTACCCCTGCCATCGCTGCTCAGGTTGCTGATAGCCTTCACTTCACCGGTTTTTACTTCCATCACCACCACCAGTCCATCATCGGCCTTGTGTTGCGCCATGGCTTTATGGAGCGCGGTTTCGGCTACGTCTTGTAGGTTAATGTCCAGCGTAGTTTGGATGTCCAGCCCATTCACGGCTTTCACATTGTTTGCATCAAATACCGGCTTCCATATTCCTCCAGCAATTTTTTGGTAATAGGCGTAGCCGTCTTTGCCTCCAAGTTGTTTGTTGAAACTGTACTCCAGGCCGGCTCCTTTTTCGTTTTCATTTACAAAACCGATGGTTCTGCGGCTGAGGTTGGCGAACGGCCGGTAGCGAACATCCATTTTTTCAAAAATCACTCCGCCTTTCAGGCGGCCCTCACGAAAGATGGGCCAGGTAAGCATTATCTTTTTGTCCTGGTAGTCAATCTGCTTCCTGTTCAGGATGATGTATTGCCGGCCTGATTCACGCGCATCGAGCAGCATGCGTTTGTAGTCAAGCCAGGTTTTGTCTTTATAGAATGCTGCCAGCAACCGGGCCAGGGAATCAACACCTTTACGGAAAACATCTTCTTTGGGCAGGGTGGCATCAAAGGCCACTTTATAAAACGGGAGCGAGGTGGCCAGCAGGCTACCGTTATCGGAATAGATGTTGCCTCGGGTAGCTTTGACTTTTTTATAGTCAAACGAAATCTGCTCACCCATAGCTGCCCATTTTTCGCCTTCAATCATTTGTACGTGGGCAATACGGGCAACTATTGCCAGGGCAAAGAGCAGCACAAACAGAAAGGCAACACGAACCCGGAGTAATATGGATTGCTTAATGTTCATCGTTCTCTACCACGATTTTGTAAGGCGGTTTTAAATTTTCCTTCAGTCCATATTGATTTACCTTTCGGGCTACTTCGCTTTGTTTGCTGGCAAACATCAGGTCAGCCTTTGTGGTGGTGTAGTCTGCGCGCAAATCTTCCACCTCTGCCTGCAATTCATTAATCCGTCTCACGGTCTTGTCGGCATAATGCGTATTGCCGATATAGAACAAGCCGAGCCCCATCACAAAAATTATTTTAGGGAGGTGATGCATCGGGAATCCTTCCTCAAAATAGTACTCCAACTGCAGCCTGCGTTCCAGAAAGGAAAACAGGCTCCTTCCGGCCGGTCTTGCTTGGGGGTCTATTTTAAACATGTTGTCCGCCATATTCGGGTTTCGGTTTCCGGGTTACGCTCTCGTAGCCCGTACCCCGTTATTTCTTTTCTCCTATTCTCAATTTTGCACTGCGTGCCCGTTTATTTTCCTTTATCTCTTCCTCCGAAGCTTCAACCGGCTTCCGGTTTACGGCTTCAAAAGGTTTAAGTACGTTTCCGAAGAAGTCCTTATCGGCCTCTCCGTACACTTTTCCTTTGTTTATAAAATTTTTTACCATCCTGTCTTCCAGCGAGTGGTACGACATCACCACCAGCCTGCCGCCTTTAACCAGCACTTCGCCCGCCTGGTGCAAAAAATCTTCAAGTGCCTGCATCTCGTTATTCACTTCAATGCGCAGCGCCTGAAACACCTGGGCGAAGTATTTATTCTCTTTTCCTTTGGGTGCGTATGAGGCAAGAAATTTCTTCAGGTCAGCGGTGGTAGCAAACCGGTTAACCGCACGCCCCTGCACAATGGCCCTGGCTACCGTACGGGCATTTCGTATTTCACCGTACATACCAAAAATCCGGTGCAGCTCAGTTTCGGTATAATTCGATAACACTTCAGCAGCCGTCAGGGGATTGTTGGCATCCATGCGCATGTCAAGCGGGCCATCGAACCGGGTTGAAAAGCCGCGGACCGGCTCATCAATCTGGTGCGATGAAATTCCCAGATCGGCCAGCATGCCGTTCACCTGTAAAATACCATTCAGTTTCAAAAACTTCTTCAGGTACCTGAAATTGGCGCGACAGAATGTAAAAGAACGGTGCGTGATTTTCTTTGCCTCACGCGCAGCATCTTCATCCTGGTCGAAGGCGATTAATTTTCCGCCTTTTATGTATTCCAACATAGCCAGGCTATGCCCCCCACCACCGAACGTTGCATCTACATACGTTCCTTCAGGGTGAATATTCAGCGCTTCGATACATTCCTTGAGCATGACCGGCTTGTGATAGTCCGATGCCATGATCCCTACACATCCAGGTACTTCTGCGCCAGTTTAGACAACTCACTCGGATCAGCGATCAGGTGTTTCTCATAGAGCGATGGGTTCCAGATTTCAACCTTGTTGCCCATACCCACCAACATCACATCCTTTTCGAGTTGTGCATAGGTGAGCATGTTTTTCGGGAGTAAAAAGCGACCATTGCCGTCCAACTCCACTGTGGCCGTACCACTAAAAAAGTTGCGCTGAAGCGTACGGTACTCCTCATTAAACTCGCTT
>CAYNIH010000068.1:0-11985 GCA_964397115.1 uncultured Roseivirgaceae bacterium
ATAACCCGAGGCGCATCAGTGAATTTCCGTTTCGCGTATAAATTTTTCGGCCTGCTGCATGTCTTCATGCAACACACGGTCTTGGTCTATAAACGGTACCGATTGCCGGAAAGTATTTACAAATTTTTCTATACGGGGCGATGAGGCAAGCGGCCTCCTGAAGGCGAGCGCCTGTGAAGCGGTAAGCAACTCAATGGCCAGTATGGCATAAAGGTTATTAATCACGCGGTAGGCTTTTGTTGCGGCATTGGCACCCATGCTTACGTGGTCTTCCTGCCCGTTGGAAGAAACAATCGAATCCACCGAGGCGGGTGTGCTAAGTTGTTTGTTCTGGCTTACCAGCGAAGCAGCTGTGTACTGGGGTATCATCATACCTGAGTTAATACCCGGGTTGGCGATTAAGTAATTGGGCAGGTCGCGCGCCCCCGAAATCAACTGAAAGGTTCTGCGTTCGGAAATGCTTCCGAGTTCGCTTAAGGCAATGCACAGGAAGTCAAGGGCCAGCGCCAGGGGCTGACCGTGGAAGTTGCCGGCCGAAATAACCTGGTCTTCATCCGGAAAAATATTCGGATTGTCGGTAACGCTGTTTACTTCCGTTACGATAATGTTGGTCACGTAATCAATGGCTTCGGCAGAGGCGCCATGGACCTGCGGAATGCACCGGAAGGAATACGGGTCCTGAACATGCTTTTTAGGGTGCCCGATGAGTTCACTTCCCTGAAGCAAGTCAAAGATTTCTTTGGCAACGCGGCTTTGCCCGGCATGGGGGCGGATGGCGTGCACGTTTGGCAGAAACGGTTCGATGCGGCCATCAAACGCATCGAGCGATATTGCTGCGATCAAATTGGCCAGGTGAAGGAGGCGGTGGGCGTGGTGTGCGCACCACACGCCATAGGCCAGCATGAACTGGGTTCCGTTCAGCAGCGCCAGGCCTTCCTTGGCCTGAAAGTGAATAGGCTGCCAGTTGAATTTTTTATTCAGTTCAGCGCCACTCAGCGTTTCGCCACGATAGTGCACCTCACCCAATCCGATGAGTGGAAGGGAAAGGTGTGCGAGCGGGGCCAGGTCGCCTGAAGCGCCCAGCGATCCCATTTGATACACCACCGGGCAAATGGAGTGGTTGTAATAGTCCACCAGCCGCTCAACGGTTTGAAGTTGTACGCCTGAATGGCCGTAGGCAAGCGACCGGATTTTGAGAAACAACATCAACTTAACCAGCTCGTCCGGAACAAGGGGGCCCGTGCCACAGGCATGCGACTTTACCAGGTTTTCCTGGAGCTTCTCCAGGTCATCAGTAGGGATATACGTGTTGTACAACGAACCGAAGCCGGTGTTAATCCCGTAAACGGGATGTGTTGTGTCTTTCAGTTTTTTATCAAGGTAACTCCGGCAGTCCTGAATTTTTGCTTTCACTTCGTCAGGCAGTTGCAACTTCACCTCACGGGTAATCACTGCCGAAAGGTCGGCTAACACCAGCGGTTTTGTAGTCACTGAAAACGTCACGGCCTCAGTTTTTTAATAAGCTGATCGAGCGAAAGGCTTTCCTGCTCTCCGCGTTCCATATTTTTTAATGCAAAATTTCCTGAATCCAGTTCCTCCGGTCCGATAAGCAACGTAAAGGGAATTCCTTTTTTGTTTGCATAGTCGAGTTGCTTTTTGAGCTTGGCGTTTTCCGGATAGATTTCAGCAGCAACGTTGTTGGACCGGAGTTGTGAAAGCACCCCTAGGCCATGTTTCAGGCAACGGTCATCAACATGGCAGATGAGCACCGTGGCGCCTGCGTGCGCGCTTTTGGGAAAGAGATTTAATTCATCCAGGACATCATAGATTCGATCAATGCCGAAGGAGATGCCCACTCCGGATAATTTTTCTTTTGAACCAAAAGCCTGGGTCAGGTTATCGTACCGTCCGCCACCACTGATGCTGCCAATGGCAACACCGGTTAGTTTTACTTCAAAAATACAACCGGTATAATAGCTAAGTCCGCGGGCAAGGGTAAGGTCAAGGTCAACGCGCGAATCGTCATATCCGTAAAGGGTTAGTAATTCAAATACCTGTTTTATATCCTCAAGTCCTTTCCTCCCGTTGTCCGATTGGGTAAGCACACCTTCCAGTGTTTTCAGCTTTTCGGTGTTACTGCCACCGGTATGAAGCAGGGTAACCAGCTTTTCGCACTGTTCGGATGAAAAGCCTTTTCCTTTCAATTCTTCGATTACGGCTTCCTTACCGATTTTATCCAGTTTATCAATTGCTACGAATAAGTCGGTTTCTTTACCTGTGGCATCAATTGTTTCGGCAATGCCATTAAGAATCTGGCGGTGGTTTATTTTTATCGTATAGCCGGTAACCTGCAGGCGGGCCATCACTTCTTTTATCATCAGAATGATCTCGGCTTCACAGAGGAGTGAATCGGTGCCCACTACATCGGCATCGCACTGGTAAAACTCGCGGTAGCGTCCTTTTTGCGGTCGGTCGGCACGCCATACGGGTTGCATCTGGTAGCGTTTAAAGGGGAGGGTTATTTCGTGGCGGTTCATTACCACGTAGCGTGCAAAGGGAACGGTCAGGTCATAGCGCAGGCCTTTATCGGCAATATGTTTAACGAGTGTCCGTGAATCAGTTTTCTTGGCTTCATCAACATCTTTAAGAAAATCGCCACTGTTTAAAATTCTGAACAGCAACTGGTCGCCTTCCTCACCATATTTACCGGTAAGGGTTGTCAGGTTCTCCATTGCCGGGGTTTCAAGCGGCTGGAATCCGTATTGCGCAAAGACAGTTCGAATGGTTTCAAAAATGTGGTTACGCCTGGCCATGACCTGCGGGCCGAAGTCGCGTGTACCTTTGGGGAGACCGGGTTTTTCCATTAAGGCCCAAAACTAAGCAGGATTATTTAACTCAAAAAAGCGTGGGTAACAACCGGCAAAAAGGTGATTGTCTGTTGTTCCGGGTTGTAAATCCAGAAATTCCTGAGCATTTTTGCGACCGCTAAACACAAACCATCATGGCTATTACCCGATTAAAGCGCAAAAACCGGAAAGATCGTGCGAAAAGTGCGGTAAGGCGTCAAACCCTGAAGCTTCAAAATGCAAAGCCGGTTATCAAGAATGTGGATATTGAGAAGATTAAAGAAGAGTTTAAGGCAAAGAAAGAGAAAAAAGGCTGAAGTGCTGCCCTTTTATCCGGTTATCAATCCTGGCGCTGGCCGGGATTTTTATTTTTGCTGCTATTCCTCTTGTTAACACCATGCCCACCCTTCACTTGGTTTGCTGGAATGTAAATGGTATCCGCTCCATTATTAAAAAGGATTTTTTGAAGGACATAAAGGCCCTCAATCCCGATATGCTGTGCCTGCAGGAAACGAAGGCTTCGGTGGAAGAAGTGAAAAATGTATTGGAATTACTGCCCGGTTATAAAGGGTACGTTAATTCGTCAAAAGCCCGGCAGGGTTATTCAGGCACGGCCATCCTTACCAAAACCGAGCCGCTTGGCGTAACCTACGATATGAACCATGCCGAACACGACCAGGAGGGAAGGGTCATCACGGCAGAGTATCCCGGATTTTTCCTGGTAACGGTTTACACGCCTAACTCGGGCGAAGGGCTGAAGCGGCTCGACTACCGGGAGAAATGGGATGAAGAATTCCGAAAATACCTTATCGGACTGCAGCACAAGAAGCCGGTTATTGTTTGTGGCGACCTGAATGTGGCTCATCAGCCGATTGACATTGCCCGTGCGAAAGACAACTACAACAAATCAGCAGGATACACCCAGCGCGAGATTGACGGCTTTCAGCGATTACTGGACGCAGGATTTGTGGATACCTTCCGCCATTTTCATCCCGATGAGGTTAAGTACACCTACTGGAACTACATGTTTAATGCCCGCGCCCGAAATGTGGGCTGGCGCATTGATTATTTTCTGGTAAGCAAGGTCCTGCTGCTGCAGGTAAAGCAGGCACTTATCTACAACGAATACCTGGGATCAGACCACTGCCCGGTGGGGTTGCATCTGGAAGTGTAAGTTAGGGGATGCGCTGGATGTCGGCCCCGAGTTGGTTCAGTCGCTCATCAATTTTTTCGTAGCCCCGATCGATCTGATCAATGTTTGAAATTTCGCTGGTGCCGGTAGCAGAGAGTGCAGCAATGAGCAGCGCTACCCCGGCCCGGATGTCGGGTGATGCCATTTTTATTCCGCGCAGCGCTTGTTTGCGGTCAAGCCCGATAACGGTTGCCCGATGAGGATCGCACAAAATGATTTGGGCCCCCATGTCAATAAGCTTGTCAACAAAAAACAGGCGGCTTTCAAACATTTTCTGATGGATGAGCACCGTACCTTTTGCCTGGGTGGCCACGACCAGCACAATGCTGAGTAAATCCGGAGTAAATCCGGGCCACGGGGCATCGGCAATGGTCAGAATAGAGCCGTCAATAAAGCTTTGAATTTCGTAACCCGCCTGGGCAGGGATGAAGATGTCATCGTCCCTGAATTCCATTTTTATTCCGAGCCGCCTGAATACATCGGGTATTATGCCCAGCATGTCCAGGCGGCAGTTTTTAATGGTAATTTCCGACTGGGTCATGGCGGCAAGGCCGATAAAACTTCCAATTTCAATCATGTCGGGCAGCAGCGTGTGTTCGGTGCCGCCAAGTTTTGTCACGCCTTCAATGGTTAACAGGTTGGAGCCGATGCCGCTTATTTTTGCGCCCATCCGGTTAAGCATCAGGCACAGTTGCTGGATGTACGGTTCGCAGGCGGCATTGTAAATAGTGGTCTTTCCTTTGGCGAGCACAGCCGCCATAATGATGTTGGCTGTTCCGGTAACCGAGGGTTCATCAAGGAGTATATAGCATCCCTGCAGGTGTGAAGCATCAATATGGAACAAGTGTTCGGTGGAGTCGAAATTGAATTTTGCACCGAGTTTTTGAAAGCCGAGGAAGTGGGTATCCAGCCTTCGCCTTCCGATTTTATCGCCTCCGGGTTTGGGCAGGGTGGCTTTGCCATAGCGGGCCAGGATGGGCCCGAGCAGCATCACCGACCCGCGAAGGGATGAGGCTTTGGTTTTATACTCCGCTGTTTCAAGAAATTTTGTGTTTACCGAGGCTGCGGTAATCCGGAAGGAGTGATGGTCGGTTTTTTCAACACGGCATCCGAGGGCCGCAACCAGTTCGAGCAAGTTGTTTACATCGCGGATGTCGGGCAGGTTGTGGAGGGTTACCGGCTGGTCGGTGAGCAACGCTGCGCAGATTATCTGAAGGGCTTCATTCTTGGCGCCTGCCGGCACAAGTTCACCTTTCAGTTTTCTGCCGCCCTTGATTTTGAAGACACCCATTCTTTATTGATTGTCCCTGCGCCTGCGGTTTTTGTTTTTGTGTTTGAATTTGCGGTGCCCGCCTTCACGCGGTCCGCCATTGCCCAGCGGTTTGAGTTGTTTTTTCTCGCGGTAAAGTTTTTCAAACAGGTTGTCTTCGCGCACTTTGGTAATGTCCATGCTAAGCACACCGTTTGACATGGCCCGTAAGTCATTTACAATTACGGAATCATCGAGGGTTTCTTTGTTCCAGTTTGCGTAGAATGTCTTCATCAGTTTGCCAAGGTATATGGCGGCTTCTTCCCGTTCTTTTGGGTCGTTTTTTTTCATAGCCTCCTTTACCAGGTATTCGATGTTTTTACCGTAGTGTTTATACCGGATATTGCTCTGCGGGTACTCCACCTTCATGGGTTTCTTAAACAGCACATCCCGTTCCGGAATGGGGTAGGGGTTATTTACATCCAAATCAAAGTCGGCTATAATGTACAGGTCATCCCACAGGCGTTGCGGGTTTTCCGGCTGGTCTTTAAGGCTGGGTGTAAGTTGTTTAATCAGCTCGATAAGTGTATAGGCAAGTTCGGTGCGTTTCTCCTTGTCTTTTACCGTGCGGATGTACTCAACTAACTTTTGAACATTACGGCCGTATTCCTTCAGAATAATCTGGGGCCGTTGTGAATTGTATTCTCCTATCATGTAATGGGTATTGAGGTGCGTTACGCCTGAAATCAGGATTGCTCGTTGTGAATTCTGAGTTTGGCAAAGCTAAGTAATAAGGTCTTTTCGCCAAAATCATCGAAATGTATTTTGGCTTTGCGGTCGGCACCGGTAGCATCAATGGCCATCACTTTGCCAAATCCAAACCTGGGGTGTTCAACGCGCATGCCGGCAAGCAGCGTGCTGGTGTCGCTGGGCAGGAAGTCGGCCGGTGGTTTGTAGGTGGATTTATTTTTTGCAACAGGGGTGGTGGAGGTTGATTTGCGGATTCCGTTTACCAGGGTGCGAGCGTAGTTGCCCGCAGGTGCCGGTACCGACTCATGGCCGGTAAACCGTGTGCTTAATTTGATGCAGGCCGGGTCCACCTCCTCAATAAAGCGACTGGGTTCACAGTTTTTTAATCGTCCATAGCGGTAGCGGGTTAGCGCATAGGAAAAAAACAAGCGCTTTTCAGCCCGCGTTATGGCCACGTAGAAGAGCCTGCGTTCTTCTTCCAGCTCTGCCCGGCTGCCCAGGTTCATTTGCGTTGGAAACAAATCTTCTTCAAGACCTACAATGTACACGTAGCTAAACTCAAGGCCTTTAGCCATGTGGATGGTCATCAGGGTAACTTTTTCCGGGTCGTTGTCCTTGTCTTCATCCTGGCCGGTAATCAGCGATACTTCCTGAAGAAAAGCGCCAAGCGATTTGTCGGTTTTTTCCGGATCGTCAACGTATTCTTTGATGGCATTGAGCAGTTCCTGAACGTTTTCATACCGGCTCAAGCCCTCCACGGTTTTATCCTCATATAACTCACGTAGCAGGCCAGAGCTCTTGGCGATTTCAAAGGCGGCATCGTAAGCATCTTTGCGGGTAGTTTCAAGGTTGAACCGGCTGATCATCGCCACAAAATTTTCGATGGGCGCTGCCGCCCTGCTCCCGATAAACGTGCGCGCATGCTGCAGCACCTCCCAAATGGAGATGCCGTGGTCATTGGCGGCTACAATAATTTTATCTACGGTGTTGTCGCCAATACCGCGCTTGGGAAGGTTGATAATCCGCCTGAAGGAAGCTTCATCGTTTTGGTTCAGTGCAAAGCGCAGGTAAGCAAGCAGGTCTTTGATTTCCTTGCGTTGGTAAAATGATAGTCCGCCTACTACCTTGTATTTAATGTTCATTCTCCGAAGCGCCTCTTCTATTGCCCGCGACTGGCTGTTGGTGCGGTACAGTACCACGAAGTCGCTGAACTTAAGCTGGTGCTGCATTTTTTCTTCAAAGATGGAAGAAGCCACCAGCCGTCCTTCTTCATTATCCGATACGGCCTTGATGACTTCAATCAAATTACCTGGCTCGTTGGCCGTCCAGATGGTTTTTGGCAGTTGTGCCCGGTTTTTACGGATTACCGAGTTGGCCGCTTGTACAATGTTTTGTGTGGATCGGTAGTTTTGCTCGAGTTTGAAGGTTTTCAGGTCGGTATAATCCCGTTCAAAGTTCAGGATGTTGCTGATGTCGGCCCCGCGGAAGGCATAAATGCTTTGCGCGTCATCGCCCACCACGCAGATATTCTGTCGCATGCTGGCCAGTTTGCGGATAATGAAATACTGGCAGAGGTTGGTATCCTGAAACTCATCTACCAGCACGTAGTGAATTCTGTATTGGTACTTGTTGAGTACTTCGAGGTGTTCGGTAAAGAGTTTGTTGGTATTGAACAACAGGTCGTCAAAATCCATGGCGCCTGCTTTAAAGCAGCGCTGGGCGTAGGTGCGGTAGATGTTGCCGATTTCCGGCCGCATGTTCGACTTATCTTCATCCATCAGTTCCGTGTCGGCCAGGTACTGCTGCCAGCCGATGAGCCGGTTTTTGGCTGCCGAGATGCGGCCGAAAACCACGTTGGCTTTGTAGGTGGTCTCGTCCAGCCCCAATTCCTTTACGATATTTTTGATCAGGGTTTTGGAGTCATCAGTGTCGTATATGGTAAAGTTTCGAGGATAACCGAGGTAATCGGCTTCGGCCCGCAGGATGCGGGCAAACACCGAGTGGAAGGTGCCCATCCAGATGTTGCGTGCGTCAGGGCCCACCACCTGTTCTATCCGGTCGCGCATTTCTTTTGCAGCTTTGTTGGTGAACGTAAGCGCCATGATGTTAAACGGATCGACCGCTTTGCTTTTGATGAGGTGGGCAATGCGGTAGGTGAGTACTCTGGTTTTTCCGGAGCCTGCCCCCGCTATGATTAAGGTGGGGCCCTCGGTGTTAAGTACCCCTTTGCGCTGCGCCTCGTTTAACTGGTTCAGGTAGTCCATACTTCAACCCGCAAGTTAATGGCCGGTTCGGTTGATTTAATCTGCGCGATAAATTTTTTATTTTCCTAAACGGGTTGACAGATCGTTGCGGTAAATGTACCTTCGGCAAACCATTCAGTGTTGACTACCCGTTCGTTACTGCTCCCTGCTTTTCCTGATGATGGTTTTGTAACCACCGCTGCCGAGCCCTGGTTTAAAGGAAAGGTTCAACTCATCCAACAGTATTTGCAGGCCTTTGTGGCCAATCTGGCCCCTCACGTGAACGAAATAATTGTTGTGGATTTGTTTGCCGGCAGCGGATTGTATTCTATCGGGCACCAGAAGGACAAATTTGCTTCCACCGCGCTGGCCTCTCTTGAGTTGGAGGGGCTGATTTCAAAGTGGATTTTTTGTGAACGGGACCCTGAAAGCGCCCGGGTGTTGAAAATTCGGGTAAAAAGGTACTATAAGGATCGCACTGTATTTATTTTTGACGACCCCCTTGAAAAACTTCCTGAAAAACTGGCTTATTACATTCCCAAATCGAATTCCGGTTACCGGGTGGGGGTATTTTGTGTGGTTGATTCGTTTTCCATTGAAGTGCCTTTTTCGCTGCTCGACAAGTTGCAGCAACTTGGCTTCAGCTTTCTTATTCCGTTCACTTTTTGCATCAACGATCAGCATAACCATCGCTTTTACCTTGAACACCAGCGCGAAAAGCTGCGCAGGTTTATGGGCGGGTTTCAGAATACTGAACTGTTGGATAAATCGAAAAGTAACTTAGAGTACTACAAACGGCTGGTACAAGTGTACCAGAATAACATGCTGGTGATTGGGCTAAACGCTTCGCTCACTGCGCAAAGGTTAGACTCCGGGCTGATGGAACTGCCCCTTTATTATATTGGTCTCTTTTCAAAACACCCGGTTTTAAAAACCATTCAGCGCGACATTCTGGAGCACTCCCAGCAACAAATCAGTTTATTTCAATCCTGAATTTTAAATATTGAATGATGATACAAGTAGGCCAGGTGTTGGTATCGGATGACATTAAAGAAAGGGAGTTCGTTTGCAACCTTGAAAAGTGCAAGGGCGCTTGCTGTGTGGAGGGCGACTTTGGCGCCCCGCTGGAGGATGACGAACTGCCCATTCTTCGCGAGATTTATGAACGCGTGAAGCCCTATTTATCGGAAGCAGGAATCCGGGCCGTTGAGCGGCAGGGAACCTATGTGCTGGACGATGACGGTGATTTTTCAACTCCTACCATTGGCGGGCGTGAATGTGCCTACTCCGTTTATGATGAGAAAGGTGTTTTAAAATGCGGCATTGAGCAGGCTTACCTGGAGGGCAAGATTAGCTGGAAAAAACCAATTTCCTGCCATTTGTACCCCATCCGGGTAACGAAGAAGAAGAATTTCGAGGCATTGAATTACCATAAATGGAGCATCTGCTCACCGGCCTGTGCCCTTGGTAAAGAACTGCAGGTACCCCTGTATAAATTTCTCAGGGATGCCCTGGTTCGCAAATACGGCCAGGCCTGGTACGATGAACTGGTAAAACTGATCGAAACCGAAACTAGGTACACCAATACACGTTAATCCGCTGGTGTCAGTACCAGATTTCGCAGGGAGGTGCCTTTTTTGTAAAATAACTTAACCTCCGTATCCGAAGCAGCTACCATTCTGAATTTGGTGGCAGCAATTCCCTTAATGGTTGTTTCAATGTAGGGTAACTCATTAATCAGGCGGGCTTCTGGCAAGCGTAGCAGGGGAACTTTCTTTCTATTGCTTATTTTTATTTTACCGTTGTTGTTGGCAAGACGCAACTCATGTTTTACCCTGAAGTTTTTTCCTTGGCTGACCAAAGCGTTGTAAGCATTGATATCCGGAAGATGTGAAGAAAATACGATGCCATTGAGTTGTGCACGGGCTCTTCGGAGCAAGGATAAATTTCCTTCGGTAGCATTATGGAGAAGGTAAACCAGGTCTCCCCCGGCCAGGTGGGCAGCCATCTTGAGCTTATTCATCGCCCGGTATTGAATGCGGGTAACGCTTGACAGTAGAGTTGTTCCAGTAGCTTTAGTGGATACTATTTCCAGTTTTTTATGGTTAACAGTTTCTGATTCAAAAGCTGATATCTCCACGGCAGTCCAACGGCTAGGGGTTATTGACTTTTTAAGATTCTCAATGGTGCCGTTACCATAGTGAATACGAAGTAGGACACTTCGTGGAATCCGATGCATAGATTGGTCTATGGAATTTTGAACCAAAATGTCTTTATCGTTTTCCTTTACAATCCCGATAATTTTCTCGTGTTTGGTAAAAATTGTATCCGGAACCTGGGCGACAGCAGTTGCACTCCATAGCCACATGCAAGCGATGATCCATGGTTTCATAGAGGATGGTTTATCCGTCCCTTAAAGTTAATCGTTTATCCTAATCCCGAAAAATCAAACGAGGTTTCAAGGAACTTGGTGGTAAACTTTCCGGACCGGAAGGTAGGGTTGTCCATCAGCTTGACATGAAACGGTATGGTGGTTTTAATGCCTTCGATGACAAATTCCTGCAAGGCCCGTTTCATGCGGGTAATCACCTCTTCACGCGACTGGCCGCTGACGATGAGTTTGGCGATCATCGAATCGTAATTAGGCGGAATGGTATAACCGGCATACACGTGGCTGTCGATCCGCACGCCATGTCCTCCGGGCATATGAAGGTTGGTAATTTTGCCTGGTGAAGGCCTAAAACCGTTGGCCGGGTCTTCGGCATTGATGCGGCATTCCATGGCAAACAGGTTGGGAAAGTAGTTTTTGCCCGAAATGGGAACTCCGGCAGCTACTTTTATCTGCTCCTTGATCAGATCGTAATCGGTTACTTCTTCTGTAATCGGGTGCTCAACCTGGATGCGTGTGTTCATCTCCATGAAGTAGAAGTCGCCATGCTTATCCACTAAAAACTCAATGGTGCCCGCCCCTTCATAATTAATGGCCTGTGCCCCTTTTATGGCGGCTTCGCCCATGCGTTCGCGCAACTCCTGGCTGACAATGGGGGAGGGGGTCTCTTCAACTAATTTCTGGTGCCTGCGCTGGATGGAGCAGTCGCGCTCGGAAAGGTGGCACACCTTGCCGTACTGGTCGCCCACCACCTGGATTTCGATATGACGGGGTTCTTCTACAAATTTTTCGAGGTAAAGGCCATCGTTTCCGAAGGCTGCACCCGCTTCGCGCCTTGCATCATCCCATGCTTTTTGAAATTCGCTTTCGTTGTTGATGATGCGCATGCCTTTTCCGCCACCGCCAGCGGTAGCTTTGATGATCACCGGGTATTTCACTTCCTTTGCCAGCTTTATCCCTTCTTCGACTGAACTCAACAGGCCGTCTGAACCCGGAATAGTGGGTACACCTGCTTTCTTCATAGTGTCCTTGGCGGTTGATTTATCGCCCATGGCGTTAATCATGGCGGGGGTGGGGCCGATAAATTTGATGCCGTACTCGTGGCATATGGCCGAGAACTCCGCCCGCTCGGATAGGAAGCCGTAACCGGGATGGATGGCATCGGCATTGGTGATTTCAGCAGCTGAAATAATGCGCGGGATATTGAGGTACGAATCTTTACTGGGGGCATCGCCAATACAAACTGCTTCATCGGCAAACCGAACGTGCAGGCTTTCGCGGTCGGCTGTAGAGTAAACGGCAACGGTTTTAATGCC
>CAYNIH010000069.1:0-11913 GCA_964397115.1 uncultured Roseivirgaceae bacterium
AAGCATGGGTAAACAAGTGAAACATGGAAGCGGTAAAACCGAGTCCTTCGCGGCCATAGCCGGAAACCCCGAGGGCAAGCATCATGTATCCGATTTGCGACATAGTTGAGAACGCCAGTATCCGCTTGATGTCGGTTTGTGTGCAGGCAATGATGGCCGCAAACAATAAGGTGAACGCACCAATAAAAGCGACCACATCAAGTGCTGCCGGTGCCTGAAAGGCAAACAACGGAAACATGCGGGCAACCAGAAACACACCGGCAACCACCATGGTAGCAGCATGGATTAAAGCCGAAACAGGTGTTGGGCCTTCCATCGCATCGGGCAGCCAGATGTGCAGCGGAAACATGGCCGATTTACCTGCACCCCCCATGAAGATGAGCACCAAGGTCCAGGTAAGCACTGAAATTCCCATCAACGAAATTCCGGCCATTGAACTGATGCCCGGATTTGCCGGATTCGTTATGGCGATAAAATCAAACGTGCCGGTGTAGTAGCTAAGCACCAGGATACCCACCAGGAAACCGAAATCAGCAAAGCGGGTTACGATGAATGCCTTTTTGGCCGCAGCTACGGCTTCGGGTTTATCATAATAATAGCCAATAAGCAGGTAGGACGACACGCCCACCAACTCCCAGAACATGTACAACTGAAACAGGTTGCTGGACACCACCAGCCCCAGCATGCTGAAACTGAACAAGGAGAGGAAGGCGAAATACCGCACAAAGCCTTTCTCGCCCTGCATGTAGCCCATGCTGTACACAAATACCATAAGCGATACCGTGGTAATGACTACGAGCATCATCACCGAAATCGGGTCAAGCAGAATGCCCATATCAACCTGGAGGGTATCGGTAAAACGGAGCCAGGTTGTGGTGAATGCAAGTTGTTTTTCAAATATGCCGGGCTGGGAGAAGTACGCAACAGCAATTTTCCAGGAGAAAAGGGTGGAGAGGGCAATGGCACCAATTGCAACCCAGCCGGCTGCTTTATGCGGAAGGTTGGCGCTCAGCAATCCGTTGAAAACAAAGGCTGCGAAAGGCAGCAGCAGGATGAGTAGGGTGGGAGCAGCATCCATCAGTATTTCATTTTGTCAACGTGTTCAACATCTATTGAGCGGATATTCCGGTAGAGGTTTATGAAAATAGCAATGGCCACGGCCGCTTCGGCAGCTGCAATGGCGATAATAAACAATGAAAAGAAATGCCCCTCGATGCCTGAAGGAAACAGGTACCGGTCGAATGCCACAAAGTTGATGTTTACTGCGTTGAGCATCAGCTCCACGCCAATCAGCATCGTCACTAAATTTTTCCGGGTAAGGAACCCATAAACCCCGATGAAAAACATCAGAGTGGAAACGATAAGCACGTGCGATAAGGGAACCTGGTCAATCATGCGGCAGGAGGATTTCGTTTGGCAATAACAATGGCGCCCACCAGCGCCGCCACCAGCAGGATGCTGATGACTTCAAAGGGCAGCACATAGCCGCCCTCGCCATAGGCAAGCATCCGCTCGCCAATCAGGCCCACGGTGGCATCTACCGGAGTTCCGGTGCGGGCTTCGAACGGATAGCCGGCAAGGGTGTAGAGGGTAACAGAAAATCCTGCTGCCACCAGGGCAAACGTGGCGATGATTTTACTCCACCGCGGAAGTTCCAGTTTTTCATTGATGTGGGTGGTTAACAGGATGGAAAAAATGATCAGCACCACAATTCCTCCTGCATACACTATCAACTGAACGGCTGCCAGAAAGTAATAATCAATCATAAAGTAAATGGCTGCCGTACCCCCCAGGGCAAACAGCAGGTAAACGGCAGCGCGCAAAATTCTTCGTGCGGTAACCGCAGCCACGGCCGACAGGAGAATTACCCCCGAAAAAATATAGAATATCAGTGCGTTGGCTTCCATTACTTTATTCCATCCATAATTTTTGACCCCGGTTTGTTCAGTATTTTGGTGAGTTTCGACCGGTCGAACACGGCATGCTCAAAGGTGTTGGCCATCTTAATGGCATCGGTGGGGCAGGCCGGGATGCACAGTCCGCACATGGTGCACATCTGCAGGTGGTAAACAAATTTGTCGAGTGCCTTTACCTTACGCCCATCCACATCAACCTTTTTGTGAATGATTTCGATGGTGCCGTTCGGGCAGGCCACTTCACAGGCCGAACATCCGGTACAGCGATGTTCATTTTTTTCATCATGAATCAACACCACTTCGCCCCTGAATCGCTCGAACATTTTCAGTGTATTGCGGTTTTCGGGATATTGCTGGGTAATGATTTCCTTTGGGTGGGTAAGGTAGTGCCCCGTTACCCGAAGTCCCGTTGCCAGCGACCGGAGTCCGAAGAAGATTTCTTTAAAATAGTTTATCACGCTCTTCATTTCTATTTCAGCACGTATGCTTGAGTCTATCTATTTAAAAATGCCAGCCCACCAAACCCAGAAATGCCATCACTAAAATATTTACCAGGTTAATGGGTAATAAATATTTCCACTCCAATGTCAATAGTTGATCGATGCGCAACCGCGGGAATGTCCAGCGGAACCACATCATGAGGAAAATCATAAACGATACTTTTCCGAAAAACCAGAAAATCGGTGGGATGTAATCCATGATGGCATTAAACCCTTCCCAGTTTCCGATGTGCAGCGGCATCCATCCGCCAAGGAAAACCGTAGCGCCAATGGCTGACACGATAAACATGTTGGCAAACTCGGCCAGGAAGAAGAACGCAAACTTCATCCCTGAATACTCAGTATGGAAGCCTGCCGTTAATTCCGATTCGGCCTCTGCCAGGTCAAACGGTCCGCGGTTGGTTTCTGCCGTACTGGCAATTAAAAAGATAAGGAAAGCAATCATGGCGGGGATGTGCCCCTTAAAAATCCACCAGCCATCGGCTTGCGATTCAACGATGACGCTAAGTTGCAAACTTCCGGTGAGCACCACAATCGTAAGGAGCGAAAGCGCCACCGAAAGTTCGTAGCTGATGATTTGCGCGCCCGACCGCATGGCGCCAATTAACGAGTATTTGTTGTTGGATGACCAGCCGGCCAGGAGAATTCCGATTACACCGAGTGAAGACACGGCCGCCACGTATAGAATGCCGATGTCAAAATCCAGGGCCTGCAGTCCTTTGGCAAAGGGCAGGGCAGCCATGGCCATAAATGCTGCCAGCATAATTATGTAGGGAGCCAGGTTAAAGAGAAAGCGATCGGCTTCTTTGTTGATAACCGGCTCTTTCAGCAGCAGCTTAATTACATCGGCAATGGTTTGCGCGGTACCCCATTTGCCCACCCGCATGGGCCCGAGGCGCTGTTGGAAAAATGCACTCACTTTTCGTTCGGCATAAACCAATACCAGGCCAAGCACCGCGAACAGCAACATGAACGCGACACCGGTGAGGATCATTTCGGTAACCACCACGGCATTGGGCGAAAGAAAGGAAGAAAGCCACTGGTGGATGGCACTGGTGAGGTGCGAAAAGTCGTAGAGGGCTTTCATCGGTCAATATCGGGTATGACTAAATCAATGGTTGACATGATGGCTACCAAATCGGCAATTTTTGCCCCGCGTGCCATGTGGTCCAATGCCGAGAGGTTACTGAAACCGGGCGAGCGGAACTTGAGGCGGTACGGACTCTTTTGCCCTTCGCTGATGATGTACACCCCAAACTCACCGCGGGCTGTTTCCACCTTCTGGTACCACTCGCCTTTGGGTAGTTTAATGACCGCTTTGGTAGGGGCTTTAAAAGGTCCTTCCGGAATGTTGTCAATCAGTTGTTCAATGATGGAGAGCGATTCCCACATTTCGGCAATCCGGCATTGGTAGCGCGCAAAGCAGTCGCCTTCGGTGCGGAGGATTTCATTGAATTTCACTTTATCGTAGGCGCTGTACGGATGGTGTTTTCGGACATCGCACGAAAAACCCGAAGCCCTGCCGGTTGGGCCGGTCACGCCAAATGAGATGGCGTCTTCCTTTGAAAGTTTGCCGATGCCGATGGTGCGTTCCCTGAAGATGACGTTGTTGGACAGGAGGTCATCGTATTCCGGAAGTTTTTTCCTGAAATGCTCTACAAAATCTTTGGTGCGCTGCTGAAAGTTGGGATGGATGTCGAACATCAGGCCTCCAGGCACATTGTAATTCATGGTTAGCCGGGCACCGCAGGTTTCTTCAAAAATATCGGTAATCATTTCGCGGTCGCGAAAGCCATACAGAAAGGTGGTAATGGCGCCCAGGTCCATGCCCATTACCCCCCACCACAACTGGTGTGACGACAGCCGCGTTAGTTCTCCGATAATGGTGCGGATTACTTTAACCCGCTCCGGAACTTCAACCTGCAGGCCCATTTCAACCGCCAGGCATACCGCCTCGTTGTTGATGTGGCAGGAGAGGTAATCCATCCGGTCGGTAAGGTGTACAATTTGCTGGTAGCTGTCGTGCTCACACATTTTTTCAATAGAGCGGTGAATGTAGCCGATGTGGGGTTCTACTTTCCGGATGATCTCACCATCGAGCGAAAGCACCAGGCGCAGTACGCCATGCGTGGACGGATGCTGGGGCCCCATGTTGATGAAGTACTCCTGCGACTCCAACTCTTTGGTGATCACTTCTTCCATCAGTACGCAATCATGTTTACATTATCAACATAGTCCTTTCGGAGCGGATACCCAACCCAGTCATCGGTTAATAACAACCGCCTCAAATCCGGATGATTTCTGAAAACTATCCCGAACAAATCGAAAACTTCACGCTCATGAAACTCGGCTGTCCGCCAGATGTCGCACACGGTATCGGTTTCGGGATTTTCCCGTGTATTGATTCTTGATTTAATCACAACCAGGTGGTTAAGCGTGGTGGATTTAAGGTGGTAAACCACTTCCATATGCTGGGGCCAGTCTACCCCGGAAAGGCAAAAGAGGTAATCGAAAGAAGTTTGCGGATTTGATTTAAGTTCAGCAAGGAGAGCATGAGCGGCAGGGGAAGGAACAACGGCCTGAAGAAACTGGGTGCCCTGGCTGACTTCAGCCTCGGGTACCCGCTGCAGGATAAATTCTTTCAGTGCTTCGCTTTCCATAGTCATACAAAGTCTTTCATCGGGTTGCGTGGTTCGGCCACCGACTCGCCCCGGATTTTCTTTTGCAATTGCAAGATGCCGTATAGCAAGGCTTCCGGGCGGGGCGGGCAGCCGGGCACATACACATCAACCGGTATGATGTGATCGGCACCTTTCACTACAGAATAGGTATTGTAGTAAAACGGTCCGCCTGAAGTAGCGCAGGCGCCCATGGCAATCACGTATTTCGGGTCGGCCATCTGGTCGTACAGGCGTTTCAGCACGGGCGCCATTTTATTTACGATGGTTCCGGCAATGACAATCAAATCAGCTTGCCGGGGAGTGGCCCGTGCGACCTCCGTACCAAAGCGGCTCCAGTCGTGGCGGCTTGCTCCGGTGGCCATCATTTCAATAGCGCAGCAACTGGTGCCAAAAACAAGTGGCCACAGCGAATTGGCCCGCGCCCAGTTCACCACGTTGTCCACCGAAGTGATGACAATGTTGCTGCCCGGCCCGCGAACAACCTGTCCGGGGAAGTCTTTGAGCAGTTCTTCATGCTGCTGCGGGCTTATCGTGTTTTGATTTACTCCCATGTTAATGCTTTCTTTTTCCAGGCATACAGCAGGCCAAGTCCCAGCACAAGGAAGAAAATGACAATTTCAACAAAGGCGGAAACACCAACCGTTTTCATGGCCACCGCCCAGGGAAAAATAAAAATTGTTTCAACATCAAAAATCAAAAAGATGATGGCGAACAGGTAATAGCCAACGCGGAATTGTATCCACGCGGTGCCCTGTGTAGGGATACCGCATTCGTAGGGCTCTTCCTTCTGAAGATTTTTCGACTTGGGAGCCAGCAGGTTAGAGACCAGAATGCCGACACCGACCATGACAATGGCACAGATAAAAAAGATGACGAGTGCTTCGCTTCCCATGATCATTTAATTTCCCAGGTTTCACCGCTCTTCAGTAAGTCATCAACGGAGTGGTACCTGGCGTTTTTGGTAATTTTTTCGTGCTCTTCGGCAATGGCTTCATCGTAGGTTGTTGTGCGCACTTCGCGGATAACCCCGAGCGCCATAGGGAAGTGCGGAGGGCCAAGGCGGGCAAGCATCAGGTGTACAGTGGGGTCCTCGGTGTGGGCATCGTGTACCAGAATATCCTTTTCCGTGATGCCGTTTTCGCCAAGGGTCACTACTTCAAGTTTCAGGCCGTTCAGGCGGATGCCTTTCTTATTGTCTTTTCCGAACAGTAAAGGCTGGCCGTGTTTTACGTGCAGTTGGAAATCATCCCGGTTTTCGCGCGCGGTTACAGCCGCATGGGCATCATCGTTAAAGATGACACAGTTTTGCAATACCTCAACCAGTGACGTGCCCACATGTTTTGCCGCATGAACAAAAATCTCTGCCATCAGTTTCGGGTTGGTGTCGATTGTGCGGGCATAAAAAGTGCCTTGTGCTCCGATCACCAGTTCGGCAGCATGGAAGGGTCGTTCAATCGAACCATACGGAGTTGATTTGGTTACCAGCCCGGTTGGTGAAGTGGGTGAGTACTGGCCTTTTGTGAGTCCGTATATTTCATTATTGAATAAAATGATATTGATGTCAATGTTCCTTCGCAGGGCATGGATGAAGTGATTGCCTCCAATGGCCATGGCATCGCCATCGCCCTGGATTTCCCATACGCTTAATTTGGGATTGGCCAGTTTAACACCGGTGGCTACGGCAGGTCCGCGACCGTGGATGGTGTGAAAGCCATAGGTATTCATGTAGTAGGGAAAGCGGGAGGCACAGCCAATACCTGAAATGAAGACGAAGTTCTCACGCGGAATATTCAGTTGGGGCAGGGCGTTGGTCATTGCGGATAAAATAGAGTAATCGCCACAACCCGGGCACCAACGCACCAGTTGGTCGCTTTCAAAATCTTTTTTGGTAAGCGGTTTAGGTTGGGGGATGTCAAAAGTGTTTTCCATTCGCTAATTTTTTAAATGGTTGATGAAAACCTCTTTTAATTCTGTAACAAGAAAAGGCTGGCCCTGGATTTTGTTGTAGGAAAGAATTTTTAAACCAGGGAACCTGCTCCGGAGAAGTGAAGCAAACTGGCCCATGTTCAGTTCGCACACCAGTATTTTGTCATACTTTTCAAAAATGGCTTGCGTGTTTTTGGGCAACGGGTTAATGTAATTGAAGTGAACAAAATCAATTTTCTTGTTAGCCTGCTGTAATTCTTTTACAGAGGTAAGTAAACTGCCATAGGTTCCGCCCCAGCCTACCACAAGCAGTTTGCCATCGCCATTGCCAATCACTTCCAGTTCAGGGATGTAGTTGGCAATGCGCGCCACTTTTTCGGCCCGGGTGCGCACCATTTTTTCATGGTTATGGGGGTCGTATGAAACATGGCCGGTGATGTCTTGTTTTTCCAGTCCGCCTATGCGGTGTTCCAGTCCGGTGGTGCCGGGTACTGCCCACCTGCGGGCCAGGGTTTCCGGGTCGCGTTCGTACGGGTGGTAGGTGCCGTTGGTTTTTTGTGGTTCGTTAACCCGTATCGGGGGCAGGTCGGCAAGTTTTGGGAATTTCCACGGCTCCGATCCGTTTGCCAGGTAACCATCGGTAAGCAGGATAACGGGTGTCATGTGCTCTACGGCAAGTTTTACGGCCTGGTAGGCAAAATCGAAACAGTTGCTTGGCGAACTGGCGGCAAGTACTACAGCCGGGCTTTCGCTGTTCCGGCCGTACACGGCAATGTTAATATCGGCTTGTTCGGTTTTTGTTGGCAACCCGGTTGAAGGACCTCCGCGCTGCACGTCAATAATCACCAGCGGAAGTTCGGCCATTACGGCAAGACCGATGGCCTCGCCTTTTAAGGCGATGCCGGGGCCGCTGGAAGTGGTAACACCCACCTGGCCGGCATAACTTGCGCCCAGCGCGGAGCACACAGCTGCAATCTCGTCTTCGGCCTGCATGGTGATCACGCCCAGGTTTTTGTGGCGCGACAGCTCATGAAGAATATCCGATGCGGGCGTAATCGGATAGGAGCCGAGAAACAGTTGCTTGCCTAATTTTTCGGCTGCGGCAATCAGACCCCAGGCGGTGGCGGTGTTACCTGAGATATGCCGGTAAACACCCTTTTCGATGGAAGCAGGCGGTACTTTATACCGGGCAGGCAGGGCTTCAATGGTTTCGGCATAATGGTACCCGGCATTTAACGCGCGCTTATTTCCTTCGGCAAGGGCCGGTGTTTTTCTGAATTTTTCTTCAATGTATTTCTCAGTCTCTTTCAGGGGGCGGTCAAACAGCCAGTACATCATGCCGAGGGCAAACATGTTTTTGGATCGCATGATGCTCTTGTTGTCGAGTTGCAATCCCTCCAAAGCGGTTTTGGTAAGTGACGATATGGGAGCCTCAACAACGTTGTAGTTATTCAGGGTTCCGTCTTCAAGCGGGTTGGTTTTAAATCCTGCCTTTTCGATGTTACGATCAACAAAGGCATCCATGTCAATGATGATGTTGCCTCCTTTGCGTGCAAACTGAAGGTTGGATTTCAGTGCGGCAGGGTTCATGGCCACCAGCACATCGGCCTGGTCACCGGGGGTGTAAATGTCAATCTTGCCTATCTGCACCTGAAAACCCGAAACGCCTTCAACGGTTCCCTGCGGGGCCCTTATCTCGGCAGGGAAGTCCGGGAAAGTGGCCAGGTCGTTGCCCCATAAGGCCGAAGTAAAACTGAACTGTGACCCGGTAAGTTGCATGCCGTCACCCGAATCTCCCGCAAAGCGGATCACGACTTTCTCGAGTTCTTTGGTGGTTTTGGTACCATTCACCAGCGTATCATCCATAGCTGTCAATTTTGGGTCTGTTAAGTTACATTACCCGCGCCAGATAAACTAAGGCCGGCAATAGTTGGTTGATGCTAATTTTATTCCCTATTTTTAAATATGACTGAAATCAATTAAAAACCTTAAAAATATCACTCCATGCCTTACATAATCTGCGAGCCCTGCGTGAGTACCTGTGATACCGCCTGTGTGGATGTTTGCCCGGTTGATTGCATCCACGGACCGGTTAAAACCGATGGCAGCGGCCAGGAAGTGAAAGAACCCGGTTTTGATAAAACCGGAAAGCAGCTTTACATCAACCCGGAAGTGTGCATTGATTGCGATGCCTGTGTGCCGGCCTGCCCGGTGGATGCCATTTTTGAAGAAAGTCAGGTGCCCGACCAGTGGAAGGGCTACATCGCAAAGAACTACGAGTTTTTTGGTGTGAAGCACCCCTGACGATAACCGCTCCCTTCGGAGGTGGTAACCATTCCCTGCCGCTGGTATTATGATCAAAATTCTGCCTTCCGATCAAATCAAAGCGCTCGATGCCTACACCATAGCGCATGAATCCATCGCTTCTATTGATTTGATGGAACGGGCCTGCCGTGCGTTTTGCTCGTGGTTTGGCAGTCACTTCGATGAAACAAAACGTATTGGCGTGGTGTGCGGCACCGGTAATAACGGTGGCGATGGCCTTGGCATTGCCCGCCTGCTTCACGACTGGGGTTATTCGGTACGGGTGTGGATAGTGCGCGGAAGTGTAGCTGAATCGGCCGATTTTAAAATAAATATAGACCGGCTTCCAAACGATGTAAGCGTCAATCTGATCCTTTCAGTACCTGAAGAAAATTTATTCAATGAAACTGATGTACTTATTGATGCGGTTTTCGGGTCGGGGCTTTCACGTCCGGCCGATGGAATTTATGCCCGGGTAATTGAAGCCATCAATCAATCCAATGCTACCCGGGTAGCAGTGGATATTCCCTCCGGGTTGTTTGCCGATAAACCTACGGTGGGTGTAATCGTAAAGGCGCATTTCACCGTGTCATTCCAGTTACCAAAACTCGCTTTTTTTATGCCGGAGAATTATCCTTATGTGGGCACCTGGACAACGGTGGATATCGGGTTGAGCAAAGAATACATTGGCCGTGCTGAAACAGCAAACTTTCTGCTAACAAAAAAATACCTTAAGAAAATTCTGAAAACCCGCTCCACGTTCGATCACAAGGGCAAATTTGGTCATGCCCTGCTTATTGCCGGCAGTTATGGAAAGATGGGGGCTGCAGTACTTGCTTCGTGGGGGGCATTGCGCAGCGGCACCGGCCTGCTCACTGTGCATTGTGCGAAGAAAGGTTATACCATCCTTCAATCCACCATACCCGAAGCGATGGTTTCTGCTGATGAAGATGATGATTACTTTACCGGTGTCCCTCCGCTCAACGCCTATCAGGCCATCGGGGTGGGCCCGGGTATTGGCACAAATAGCCTTGTGGCAAAGGCGTTGGCTCAACTGCTCGGGCAGGCTAAGCAACCCTTGGTGCTTGATGCCGATGCGCTGAACATTCTTGCTGCCGATCCACCGCTTCAGGAAAAGATTCCGGCCGGCAGTATTTTAACGCCCCATCCGGGTGAATTTAAAAGGCTGGCCGGGCCGTGGGAAAATGACTTTGACCGGCTGGAGCGCCAGCGGAACTTGGCCGTAAAGCTGAAGTGCGTGATTGTGCTTAAAGGGGCCTATTCCTCTATTGCAACGCCTGCCGGTGACGTGTTTTTTAATAGCACCGGAAATCCAGGCATGGCAAAAGGAGGTAGTGGCGATGTGCTTACGGGCATGCTCACCGCGTTGTTGGCCCGGGGCTATGCCCCTGAGGAGGCAGCCCAACTGGGGTGCTGGGTCCATGGTTATGCCGGTGACCTGGCCATGCACGAAATGGGTGCAGAAGGGATAATTCCCTCGGATCTAATAGAAAAAATACCCTATTCCCTAAAGGCCTTACAATAAATTAATGCGCTTTTTTAAACCTTTTGGCTATTAATCGACTCTATAGTACTACGCAGACTTGAACTTTTGGAGTGAATTTTGCGTACCTTTATCCTAGTAATGCGCCTCAGTTTTTTCATATTGTTAGGTTTAGTTGTGTTTTCCCTGCCAGGTTATGCCCAGCTTAGCAGGGAAACGGCCTCCGATCCGGGCAAGACTATTTCCGTCTACCCCAATCCGGTTGCCGATGATTATGTGTTTGTGAGAATGGACGACCTGGATGCCCGTCAGGTGAAGTTAACCCTCTATAACATTATCGGTAATGAAATCCGTACAGAAGTTGAAGTGCTTGACCAGCATGAAATCCGCATGCGGATAAAAGATCTTGCCTCGGGGTACTACCTTATTGCCATGAGGGACGAAGGCAGTAAATTCAAGGGTACTTTTAAATTTCTAAAGCGCTGACCAGCGCTTTTGTTTTTTTTATGAACCGATCGATCTCTTCTTCGGTGGTGTCAAACGAGCACATCAGCCTCACCTCATTCGTACGTTCATTCCACACATAGAAGTATACTTCCTGTTGAAGGGGTGCAATGACTTCCTTTGGCAGGATGGCAAACACCCCGTTGCCGTCAACCTGCTGTGTAATGTTAACCTGAGGTATCTGACGAAGCCCTTCCGCCAGTTTTTTTGCCATGGTGTTGGCATGGCTTGCATTTCGTTTCCACAGTTCGTTGGATAACAACGCTTCAAACTGGGCGCTGATAAACCGCATTTTGGAATGAAGCTGCATCCCTTGTTTGCGTATAAAGTGAAAATAAGTTGCCGGTTCTTTTCTGAAAAAGAGAACGGCCTCACCAAACATCATTCCGTTTTTTGTTCCCCCGAATGAAAGCACATCCACTCCGGCATCGCGGGTAAAGGCACGAAAATCCTGATTAAGGCTTACCGCAGCATTGCTGATCCGGGCGCCATCCATATGTAAAAAAAGTCCGTATTGTTTTGCTACTTCCGACAGGGATTTGATTTCGTCAATGGTGTAGGCGGTGGCATATTCGGTA
>CAYNIH010000070.1:0-11706 GCA_964397115.1 uncultured Roseivirgaceae bacterium
GTTGATTACAATAATGCATCCGAACAACTTGATGCACGTGCCCGTGCCTGGCTGGAAGTGAATTGCGCACACTGCCACCGCTCGGACGGTCCGGCAAAGACCAGCGGCCTCCATTTGTTAGCCGATGTAAAAAATCCGTTTGAGTTAGGCGTGGGCAAGCCACCCGTGGCGGCCGGTCGCGGTTCAGGCGGACTGAACTATGACATCGTGCCCGGTAAGCCGGAGCAATCCATTTTATATTATCGCATCACCTCCACCGATCCGGGTATTATGATGCCCGAATTGGGCAAGCAACTTGTTCATGAAGAAGGCGTGGCCCTGATCAGGGATTGGATTACAAAGATGAATTAGTAGTGTCCTGAAAGCAGAGCCACATTTTTTCTGTGGAACAATTCCTCATTCTATTATTGGCAGGTTTTCTGGCGGCTGTTCTGTCGGGTACAGCCGGCTTTGGCGGAGCATTGCTGTTGCTCCCCGTTTTAGTTCATGTGCTGGGACCCCTGGCAGCGGTACCGGTGCTTACCTTGGCTCAGTTGTTTGGTAACGGTTCTCGTGTTTGGTTTAACCGGCACAACTTACAATGGAGGCCCATTGGCTATTTTCTGTTTTCCGCTGTTCCGTTATCGGTAGCGGGCAGTTTTCTTTTCACCCAGGCTCGCAGCGAATTCGTGCAGGCAAGCATTGGCCTCTTCTTAATACTGATGGTAGGCTACCGTAGATTTAAAAAAACATCAGCTTCATCAAGGCACACCCACCTGTTACTGGGCGGTGCACTAACCGGTTTCCTTTCCGGGCTGGCCGGAAGTGCCGGTCCGTTAGGCGCTGCTTTCTTTCTGAGCCTGAGTCTTTCACCAACTGCATACCTAGGCAGCGAAGCGTTTACCGCTATGATCATGCACCTGACAAAATCCGTGGTTTACAGCAAGTATGCCCTCATCGGAACAAAGGAACTTCTTACCGAACTGGTTGTTGGTATCGGCATGATTGCCGGCAGTTATGCCGGTAAAAAGATAGCTGAAAAACTTCCGCACCGCACTTTTGTTTTGATCGTTGAATTTTTGCTTGTACTATCGGGTTTGCAATTGTTATGGAGCGCCCGGTAAATCGATTGGCTATTTTGTTTAACCGTCAGGAGTTTGCCGGAGCCTTTGGCGATATCGGCACCGATTTTCCGCTGATTGTGGCGATGATCCTCGCTGCCGGCTTACACACCCCCAGCGTGCTTATTGTGTTCGGCCTGATGCAGATTTTCACCGGGTGGGTGTACCGCATGCCCATGCCGGTGCAGCCACTTAAAGCCATGGCCACCCTGGTTATTTCTCAGAAAATTGCAGGCACCCTCCTGCTCGGTGCCGGTTTAGCCATTGGTGTAGTTATGCTGATGCTGTCGCTAACCGGGTTGCTCAATAAAATTGCCCAATGGATACCGAAATCGGTTATTCGTGGCATTCAATTCGGTATTGGCCTTAGCCTGTGCCTTCTTGCATTCAAAGAATATATGCCCGCACTTGGGCTAAACGGCTTTTTGATTGCCGCCATCGCCTTTGTGCTGATTATCATTCTGATTGACAACCGGAAGTATCCCGCTTCGCTGATGGTCATCGTGTTGGGAATAATTTATGCCGCTTTAACAGGATTAAACTTTCACGAACTCTCACAATCCGTTGGTTTTTCGTTGCCTCACGTAACTGCCCCCACGCTGGATGACATCGCCAAAGGGTTTGTTTTGCTGGCACTGCCGCAAATTCCGCTTTCACTGGGTAACTCCATTTTAGCAACCCGGCAGGTAGCCGAAGATTTATTTCCGGAGCGCACCGATCTCACTATTCGTAAAATCGGGCTAACCTATTCCATGATGAACCTAACCGCACCCTGGCTGGGCGGCATACCCTGTTGCCACGGAGCCGGTGGCATGGTAGGACATTATACCTTTGGCGGACGAACGGGTGGCTCGGTAATTATTTATGGAACGTTGTTCATTATACTGGGCGTATTTTTCGGAAACAGTTTTCACCAACTGATTGCCGCTTTTCCTTTGCCGGTACTCGGCACTATCCTGCTTTTCGAAGGAGCGGCATTACTTTTACTGGTACGCGACCTGATGCATGATCAAAAAGGGCTTGTTGTGGCCCTGCTCACCGGCTTGCTCGCCTTTGGCTTGCCCTATGGATTTCTGATAGGCATTGTTACAGGACTTTTGCTTCACTACCTGCCGATTAACCTGACAACATTAAAAGAAATGGGAAGAAAAAAAACGAACTGACGGGCTTGATTAGTCCAACTCCCTGATTTCAAAATCCTTTCCTTTACCGTAACGGATTAACTCGCTGAGAAGAAAACGCTCAAGCGTATGGATATTTTTCACTTTGAAATCGCCATTGGCAAGAATGTACTCAATTAAAAATTCATTAATCTCACCAAAGTTAACAAGGCGGTATTTTTTGCCTACGCGCAAAACATCGAACGATAAACCGGCCATTACCGGAGCCGTGAAAGATCAAGTTCAAAACCGGGCAAGAGGTCCGTGCCGGAAATCCTGGCGGTAAATCCTGAAATTTCCTCAATTTTATTACCGGAATAGATATACGTCTTCTCTTCTATCGGATCAATTAACCACGCCAGTGTACAGCCATTGCTCATCCATTTTTCCATTTTCAACTTCAATTGTTGCAGCGAATCTGTTTTGGATCGAAGTTCAATAACAAAATCCGGACAAACCGGTGCAAATTTCTCTTTATCCTCCTGGCTCAGGGAGTCCCACTTTTCTTTTTTTATCCAGGAAACATCGGGTGAGCGCATGGATTTATCAGGTAGCCTGAAACCTGTTGCAGCATCGAAGCCATACCCGAGTTGTGGATGAACTTCAACCCACTGGCTAAATATCCCGGTTAGTTTAAAATTCAGGTTCCCTGTTATTCCACCGGATGGCGACATAATTATAAGTTGACCATTTTCATCCCGTTCAATGCGGAGTTCTTTATTTGCGGCACAAAAGGCAAACAACTCGTCATCCGTCATCGGGTATTGCTCCGGTATTTTAAGGATCAAGTCTTCCATGTATTAAAATTAACAAAACGCCTCTACAATTCCTCTTCACGCTCCAGCATCAGTATAGAGGATTGAGGAACAATAAAATACTTTTCATTCTCGTAGATTACTTCAATGGCGCCCTTTTGTAAAAAAATAGCCAGGTCCCCTTCCTGTGCCTGAAGGGGTAAGTATTTTACCTGCTCCTCCTTTCCTTTCCACAAATCGTCTTCATCGGCCGGCATGGGTAACGGGTAGCCCGGCCCCACTTTTATTACATACCCGCGCTGGATTTTTTCCTTTTCCTGCACACCGGGCGGCAGGTACAATCCGCTTTCGGTACGCTCCGACTCCTTAACCGGCCGGATGAGTACCCGATCGCCAACTACAATTATTTTTTTCAGCTTATTGTCAGGAGTAAGTTTCATCGCATTAAAGGTAACAAGATTCGCTCATGACGAAAAAGAAAAGGCTGAACCATACGTCCAGCCTTTTCATTAAAAAAATGCAAGGTTACTTCTTGCCTAAAATCATGCCAATCACGCCACCGGAAACTCCCATCATGACGGCAACCACTATCGGGTCAACCAGGGTAGCGGTCAGGTTCATGATGTGGGTGGTTCCATACATGGTCAGATCATAACCGTAACCGATAATCAGGCCGATGACCATACCGGCTTTAAAACCACCGCCAAACGTGGTAATGTTGGCCCAGTTACCGAAAATGTATACCAGCAGGTAAGCCTGCAGTAAATTACCTACGGCAAGTGCCCACCAAATCATTTCGTTGTCTGTGCGCATCACACCAGAGGCGGATCCCTGGTTGGTGTTGAAGAAGTCCATCAGCAGCGTGCCGTAGAGCAGCCAGCCCAGAAGAAAAAACACGACAAACCCGGCCAGGGTTGCCAACATTCTTTTTTTTGCATCCATAGTTGTAGGGGTTTAGTTATAAATAAAATACCAGTTAAGTGGCATTACTGATTACCCGTTTCCAGCGCCCTGCTCAAACAAATCCTTCTGCGCCTCTTCTTTAGGCTTATCGGTATAAAGCGGGACCTTGCTCAGGTTTTTTGAAAGCAGCGCCTCATCTGTTTCAATGCCTTTCTGTTCGGCATCTGCCTTTTGCTCCTGTATCTGCATGGCCAGTTCCTTATTGCTGATTTGCTTTGCTCTGCGTTCGATGGGCGGATTGAGTTTTTCGGCCCGTTCAAATTCAATTACCTTATCCAGAAAATCCTTAGGCAAGTCGGCCTCGCTGCGGTAAACCAGTTCAAAAAACTGTTTGGCAAAAAAGCCGTCTATCTGAATCCTTCGTTTAGACAAGTGCACAAACTTCCCGATTACCCGGCAAATGTTTTCGCGTTCTTCCGGGCTCAGCTGCTCGGCAAATTCGTAGTCTTCAATTTTCCGCAAGGTAAGGATGATGGGCTCCAGTGCATCCACAGAAATAACGTAAACGGTATAATCGCTGAGCTTATACTCAAATTGTTCAACGATTTCCAGTGTGTTGGTGGGTACCACCAGAAAGACTTCCCTGCGCACATTTTCCTCTTTCACATACTTGCTTACGCTTTCAGCCTGGTTGCGCAGGTAAAGCGGGAAGTTCGACAAATCGTCATTGCCCGGGCTTTTGGCATCGAACACAATAAATTCGTCATTGATTTTGAGTGTATTATCGGGTTTACCTTTAAAGGGCACCGCTTCAACATATTCTACGCCATGCCGGGCACAGATTGTTTTGATCCGGCTCTTCACGTTCTCTTCGTGCCGCGACCAGGTTTCTTTTAGTTTACGGATTCGTTCCAGTTCGGCCTGGTATCGCTTTTCTTTTTCCTCATTTCGCTCCTGCACCAACTGGTCTTGTATTCGCTGAATTCCCTGCACAGCCTTAGCATGATCCTGCCTGCGCTGCTCTTCCAGTGTTTTATACTGGGTGTTTTCTTCGCGAAGCCTGCGGTTGTCCTGCTCAAGGTGTTCTGCTTTCTGGCGGATGGCGGCTGCTTCATTGGCCAGTTCCTGGCCGCGTTTCAAATAACTTTCGTTCTTTTCTTTAAGGACTACGATTTCCTTTTGCAAATCGGTTTTATCCGTTGTAAGCCGTTCCAGGGCAGATTGCAGTTTGGCGTTCTCTTCTTTTGAACCGGCAAGCCCGGAAACCAGTCGTTGTAATTCTGCGCTGGTATCAATCAACATGGACCGGATTCGTCCCCACCTGAACAACCGGTCCCAGAGGGAATAAGACCTTATCTCGTTAAAAAATGCTTTAATTACATCCAATCCGTTTTCCATAGGCTAAAGGTAAATGAATTCGCGGGTAAACCGGTTAAAGATAGCCGGGTAAACCTGACAGGCTGTGTCAGCGCTGAATTGTAAGGACCTATCCCGGCCCATTGGGTTACGAGGAGCCTTTTGGTAACTTGCTTGCTCAAATCACTGCAAAACGTGCGTTTATGACCGATATAATCACTTCCAGCAAAAAAGCCATTGAATTAGAAGACCAGTACGGGGCGCATAACTATCATCCCCTGCCGGTAGTTCTCACCAGGGGTGAAGGCGTTTTTTTGTGGGATGTGGAAGGCAAGCGGTATTACGATTTTCTGTCGGCTTATAGTGCTGTCAACCAGGGACATTGCCATCCGCGAATCATCCATACACTTATCAATCAGGCCAAAGAATTAACGCTCACTTCACGTGCTTTTTACAACGATAAACTGGGCCTGGCCGAAAAATATGTGTGTGAAACATTCGGCTATCAGAAAGCACTTTTTATGAACAGCGGGGCCGAAGCCAACGAAACCGCCATTAAACTTGCCCGCAAATGGGGGTATACCAAAAAAGGAATTCCCGACAATCAAGCGGTGATTGTTGCCGTGAAGAAAAACTTTCACGGTCGCACCACCACCATCATCTCGGCCTCTACTGATCCCTCGGCACGCAAAGGGTTTGGTCCGTTTATGCCGGGGTTTGAAATTGTGGATTACGATAATGTGCCCGCACTGGAGCAGGCGTTGGCCAACCCCAACGTATGTGGTTTATGGATAGAACCGATACAGGGTGAAGCAGGAGTTTATGTGCCAGCCGATGGTTACCTGAAAGCCGCAGAAAAATTATGCCGTCAGCACAACGTGCTGCTGATGATGGATGAAATTCAAACCGGCATTGCCCGTACAGGTAAAATGCTGGCCAGCGAGCACGAAGCCGTAAGGCCTGATTTATTAATTCTGGGCAAGGCACTGAGCGGAGGTGTTCTGCCTGTATCGGTAGTGCTGGCCGATGATGACATTATGCTGGTTATCCAACCGGGAGAACATGGCTCTACTTTTGGCGGCAACCCGCTGGCCGCTGCCGTGTGCATGGAGGCGCTGCAGGTGGTAAAAGATGAACGACTGGCCGATAACGCAGAGAAACTGGGAAAGGTCTTCCGCGACCGGATGAATGCGCTAATTAAAAAAACCAACCTGGTAACCCTGGTGCGCGGCAAAGGCCTGCTCAATGCCCTTGTGATTAACGATACCCCCCAAAGTGAAACTGCGTGGAACCTGTGCATGAAGTTTGCCGAAAGCGGTTTGCTGGCTAAACCCACGCATGGCAACATTATCCGGCTGGCGCCACCGCTGGTTATCACCGAAGAACAGTTGCATGAGTGCTGCGATATTATTGAGAAGTCGGTATTGGAGTTTCGGTAGTTCCTCTACTCCACAATTTCGTCAATCACTTCAAAGGCGGCACGCTCACCCGATTTAAGGGCACCGCTTACGGTTCCGAATTCCCCTGTTGTATCGGTGGCTTCGCCCGCAAAAAACAGTTTACGGTCAACGGGTGCCGCAAGCGCATCCCGGTCGGCTGGAACGCCTCCGGTTAACGGAAATGAAAACCCTCCTTTGAAGAAGGGATCTTTGGTCCAGTCTTTAATGGTGTAGAGCAGTTTGTTTTCTTCACCCGTAAGTGTACTCCTTCTAATATTTTCGGTGGCATCGCCATTGAACCACACATCCATTTCTGCAATGATGCTTTCTACCACCTGGTCACCGGTGAGTAACGAAAATGCTTCGGCTTTGGGTCCATTAATGGTAATGCTCAGGGTTTTGTTAAGGGTACTCCGGCCAACCCCTGCATTGAGCATCATGGGTCCTTCGGCACTGCCGATGATGGCAGCAACGTCTTCGCCCCAGAAGTTGCGCTTAAATTCCAGCAACACCCGCATAGAAGCCTCCATACCTATACGGCTGAGGGCAGTGAGCTTGCTTGCCGGCAACCCCGGTGAAAACACGATGTCTCCGGCTTTAAGAATGGAAACCGGAACGGTAACAATCAGTTTATTCACGGTGTCGCTTCCGGCACTGTGTGTAATTTCTACTAAATCACCTGAATAGTTTACCGATTGAACAACGGTGTTGAATTGAATACTGGGAATAACGCGGCTGTACACCGATAGCAGCGTATCCTGCATGGGGTTATTCCGAAGCGTAAGCTCAACGCCATCGTGTTCGATTAAAGAAAGCGCGTTGGCCAATGCATTGGCACCAATCCGATCAGACGATGATCCGTAAGGCACACCCAGCCAGGAATTAATAATTTCCTGCATGCCGGCCGCAACGCCAGCATTGGTTGCAGCCTGCTTTACGCTAAGCCCTGATCCTCCGGTGAATGTAGAGAAGTTGTCCCTGAAACTCTTGGCTGTAGTAAAATCCGAATTGGTCAAGGCCTCGGCTTCGGTCTTCACCGTACTGTCAATCACATACCGGTCAGCGCTCAGTTCCCTGAAATTGACCGTTGGTACTTTGCGGATTTTCAGTATTTCTCCCCATTTCGAATCGGAGCCATTTACCCGGTCGGCACCGAGCTCAAACGGGAAATCGGAATATGGGTAATTGTTGGGGAACATGATGAGCGAATCGCTTGGCGCATCGGTGCGATGCAGCGAGCAAACCCTTCCGCCAACGCGGTTGGTAGCTTCAAATACTTTTACCCTTACACCTTTGGAAATCAGAATGTCGGCTGCAATCAGTCCGGCAGCACCGGCACCGATAATGCCCACCACGCCATCGTAATTGATCTCGGGACCCGGGCTTTCTTTATCGCACGAACTGAGCCATGCCGGCAAGGCCAACCCCGCGGTTACTCCCAAACCAATCTGCTTGAGTGCTTTTCTGCGCTTCACGACTACCTGATTTTCTGAAAGATAATAAAATATGCCATTTTAGGCCTTTATGGATACGGCAAAGCCTCAATTGGTAAAACGGATTGCTATTGTTGGCCCCGAATGCACCGGCAAAACTGTGCTTTCAAAAGCGCTGGCAGCCCGTTACCAAACCGTTTGGGTGCCCGAGTTCGCCCGAATGTACATTGACCGGCTTAATCGTCCGTATAACCAGTCCGATTTGCTGACCATCGCTCACGGTCAACTCGAATCAGAAAAACAGTTGGCAACACAGGCTAACCGGTTGCTGGTTTGCGATACTAACCTTATCGTGATTAAAGTATGGAGTGAGTTTAAGTATGGTACATGCGATATGCAGATCCTGAATCTGCTGGCTGCTCAATACTATGATTATTATTTCCTCACCGATGTTGATGTGCCCTGGGAAGATGATCCGCAGCGCGAACATCCCGACAAACGGGAATATTTTTTTAATGTTTACCGGAATGAGCTGATGCAACTCCGTGTTCCATTTATCACCATCAGCGGAAACCTTCAGCAAAGGCTGCAACAGGCAACATCAGTCATTGATTTGCTCCTTTCAGATAAGTGTTAAAACATTAACGGAATCCTTCAAGGGGTTTTGAGGAAAAACTTTTACTTTCCATTAAAATACCTTGAACCAATGAACACCCGAAGAACCTTCCTTCAAAGAGCGCTGGGCTTTGCCGGTGCGTTTAGCCTGGCACCGCTTGCCGCGAAAGCCATTGCCGAAGATGTTAGCGATGCACTCCGGTCGTTAAATAAACTGGAACCACTGGAAGCCGCTTCCGATGAAGAACTGTGGGCACGCATGGCCCAGGCCTATACTGTTTCGCCCAACATCATGAACCTGAACAACGGTGGGGTAAGTCCGCAACCGAAAGTAGTGCAGGATGCCGTTGATCGCTACTACCACCTGAGCAACGAAGCTCCTACTTACTACATGTGGCAGATACTCGACAAGGGCCGCGAACCGCTCCGCAGAAAGCTGGCCGACCTGGCCGGCACATCTCCCGAAGAACTGGCTATCAACCGGAATGCCACCGAAGCGCTGGATACGGTTACCTGGGGACTTACCCTCGCTAAAGGCGATGAGGTTGTAATGACAAAACAGGATTACCCCAACATGGTGCAGGCGTGGAAACAAAAAGAAATGCGCGATGGCATTAAAATAAAATGGATCAACCTTAACCTGCCGATTGAAAACGATGACCTGGTAGTAAAGGAGTTTATCAACGCCACCTCTTCCAAAACAAAAATCTGGCACATCACCCATATGATTAACTGGACAGGCCAGATATTACCGGTAAAAAAACTTTGTGAAGAAGCGCGCAAAAGCAATATCATTTCCATTGTGGATGGTGCCCACACGTTTGCCCATATGGATTTTAAGATCCCGGATTTCAACCCCGACTATTACGGAACCAGCCTGCATAAATGGCTCAGTGCTCCGTTCGGCACCGGCATGTTGTATGTGAAAAGGGAAAATATTGCCGGGCTTTGGCCGCTCTTTCCTAACGACAAACCTACCGACAGCAACATCCGCAAATTCGAAACGCTGGGAACGCGCTCTTTCGCCCCGGAACAGGCCATCGGACAGGCCATTGATTTTCACAATGCCATCGGTAGCAAACGCAAAGAAGAGCGGCTGCGTTACCTGAAAAACTACTGGTGCGAAAAGGTAATGAAACACCCTCGCGTAAAACTTCACATTTCCATGAAACCCGAATACGCCTGCGCCCTCGGCACCTTTTCTATTGACGGCATGGACCCCAACGACATCGTAACCAAACTTTTTAACGACCACCAGATTCATACCACCGGCATCAAGTGGGAAAACATCAGTTGCGTGCGGGTAACCCCGCATGTGTACACCACAACCAGAGACTTAGACCGCTTTGTTGATGCCGTACTCAAAATTGCCGCTTCATGATGCGCACCGGATGCTTCCTTGTTCTGCTTATTGTTGGTTGTACCCCAAAAAACAATACGGTTGAACTCCGTCTCAAGGGGTTGCTCGAACCGGTGGAAATCCTGCGCGATGAACACGGCATCAACCACATCTACGCAAAAAATGAACACGACCTGTTCTTTGCCCAGGGCTATTGTGCCGCCAGAGACCGGCTCTTTCAGTTTGAATTGTGGCGCAGGCAGGCATCAGGAACAGTAGCTGAAATCCTGGGCGAACGCGAACTGAAACGCGACATCGGTGCACGATTATTTAAATTCCGCGGTGACCTGCGCACCGAACTCAACCACTACCATCCCCGGGGCGAAACTATTATCTCGTCCTTTACCGAGGGCATCAATGCCTTTATAGCAGAAACCGAAAAAAATCCTGACCTCCTTTCGCCCGAATTTAACCTGCTCGGTATAACTCCCGGCTACTGGACCCCCGACCTGATCATTTCGCGGCATCAAGGGCTGCTGGGCAACGTAACCGATGAGGTGACGATTGCCCGGGCTGTAGCCTTGCTGGGCGCTGAAAAGGTAAAAGACCTCAGGATGTTCGAACCCGGTGAACCCCGACTTACAATTGATCCGGCCATTGATGCGCAGGGTCTGTTTGAAAATGTCCTGGAACTTTACGAGGCGTTCCGGAGACCCTTAACCTTCACTGCTGATGCCCTTGTCGCTGAAAAGAGCAGCAAAGGAAGATCACTTCTTGCTTTTTCTAGCTCCGACCAGGATGGCTTTAATGAACTCATTCAGCCTGACGACCGTACCATCGGCAGCAACAATTGGATTGTGAGCGGAAACAAAACTGTTACCGGCAAGCCCCTGCTGGCCAACGATCCCCACCGCGCGGTAACGGTTCCCTCTCTGCGGTACATGGTGCACCTCCATGCACCCGGCTGGAATGTAGCCGGAGGCGGTGAGCCCACTATTCCCGGGGTGTCCATCGGGCATAACGAGTTTGGTGCGTGGGGATTAACCGTATTTAACATGGATAGTGAAGACCTGATGGTTTACGACCTGAACCCGGAAGACGAAAATCAATATCGTTACAACAACGCGTGGGAAAATATGACGGTCATCCGTGATACCATTCACGTAAAAGGCGGTGCTGACGTAATGGTTGACCTCCGCTACACCCGCCACGGACCGGTAACGTTTACCGACAAAAAGCGAAACAAGGCCTATGCTGTACGCTGTGCCTGGCTGGAGCCTGGTGGCGCGCCTTACCTGGCTAGCCTGCGGATGAACAATGCCCGCACATGGCAGGAGTTTCGCGAAGCCTGCACGTACAGCCATATACCCGGTGAAAACATGATTTGGGCCGACCGCGAAGGCAACATCGGGTGGCAGGTGGTGGGCATAGCGCCCATTCGTAAAAACTGGGATGGCCTTGTGCCTGTTCCGGGCGATGGCCGCTATGAATGGGAAGGATTTTTACCTATTAAAGAACTGCCCAATCTACACAATCCTGAAAAAGGATTCTGGGCCACCGCCAATGAAAATCTGGTGCCTGCCAATTACCCGCACCGGTATTCGGT